>JANMEI010000328.1:0-6685 GCA_031376865.1 Acidimicrobiia bacterium
GTGGATCGAAACCTGGTACAACAACCAACGTACACATATGACCCTCGGACTACGCACCCCCAACCAAGCCCACCAAGACCACTACCGCGGCACCGCCGCATAACCAACCAAACCCAACCCCGGAATCAGGGGTTTACACCACTATGTGGGTGACGTGATTTCGCCGACAACTCCAGTAACTCTCGAGTTTTGGTCAAAAGGTGCAGGTGCTGGCAACTGGTTGGGACGTGTTGGTCATTTTGGTGTGTATCGGGGCAACCGTGACTATGGCCGTATTCAAACGGTGACGTTGCAATTCTCTTCGGGTGTTTATGCGTCGGCGGATCTTGGAACGAACGGGATCAATATCGATCTGGATTCTTGGCATCACTATGTCGTAACTCATGATGGTGGCAATGTTGGCAAGTTGTATATCGATGGTGCGCTCTATCTGACCGGGGTAGCGCCGCGCGATGGTCTTGCTGGTGAGCTTGTAGTTGGCGAGTCGGGTGGCCGCGCTTTTGATGAGATTGCGTTGTACAACAAAGTAGTAACGCCTGCGGTGATGCAAAGGCATGTTGCGTTGGCTACGACATCCAAGCAATGCGACAACAGTGGCGGTTCAGCGCCATACGCGCAACGCTTGATTGCCGATGGTGCAGTTGGGTTATGGCGCGCCGGTGACGCAGGGCTGGTTGCGTTCGACACGATTGGTTGCCGGAACGCAACATTTTCTGACGGCGCCACAAAGCAGGTTCCCGGCCTAATCGTCAACGACCCTAATCAGGCGTTCACCTCGTTAAGTGGTGGCATCCGGTCGGATCTCACCGGGGTGATAACCCCAGCGGGACCAGTTTCACTTGAGTTCTGGTCGAAGGGAACAAACTCAGAAAACTGGCTTGGCCGGATCGGCCATTTTGGGGTGTACCGCGGCAATCGGGACTACGGACGCATTCAAACGCTCACGTTGCAGTTTGCGCCCGGTGTGTACGCCTCAACCGACCTTGGTGCGAACGGGGTCAATATCAACCTTGATTCGTGGCATCACTACGTGGTTACCCACGACGGGGTGAATGCAGGCAAGTTGTACATCGACGGGGTGTTGTATCTGAGTGGCACAGCTGGTTGGGACCCGCTGGGCTTGGAGTTAGCGGTAGGTGAATCAAGCGGCAGATCCTTTGATGAGATTGCCGTGTACAACAAAGTGGTCCCAACGGCTCACATCAAGGATCATTTCACCCGCGGCCTGAATGGTTCCCCCTGTTCGCTTGCTGGCTCATCGAGCGGGTACGGCAAAGTGTTGGCAACTGACGGCGCTATTGGTGTGTGGCGCTTGGGAAGCGGACCTGTGGCGTTCGATTCGGTTGGCTGTCGCAACGGTTCGTACGGTGACGGTGCCACTTTTGTGGAAGGTGCAGTCGTTGGCGACACCGACCTTGCGCTTCGTTCCGGTGGTGAAATGCGTACCTACATAGGTGACACGGTCCCTTCAGGGTCGCCAGTCAGTGTGGAGTTCTGGTCGAAAGGCGCAAGTGCTGACAATTGGATCGGCCGTATCGGCCGTATCGGTCATTTCGGGGTGTATCGCGGGAATCGTGACTACGGCCGTATTCAAACCGTGACGTTACAGTTTTCTTCGGGTGTGTACGCGTCGGCTGATCTTGGAACGAATGGGATCAACATTGATCTCGACGCATGGCATCACTACGTGATCACCCATGATGGCGTGAATGCTGGCAAGTTGTATATCGATGGTGCCTTGTATCTCACCGGTACCGCACCGTGGAACGGCCAAGCGGGCGAGTTGGCCGTGGGCGAATCACGCGGACGCGCAACAGATGAACTCGCGCTCTATAACAAGGTGTTAGGTCCGGATGTGATCCGTTCACATTTCAGTTCCACTTTCGCTTCGGAACCGTGCTCGGTGGCAGGTTCGATGTCTGGTTATGCGCAACAAACTCGTGCCGACGGGGCGATTGGCTTGTGGCGTGCAGGAGACGAAGGTCGAGTTGCCTACGACACGATTGGTTGTCGTAACGGGTCATATGGTGACGGAGCACAATTCCCGGCAGGAGTTATTGCCGGCGATACCGATAAGTCTTTCAAACCGACAGTTGGAGCGTTACGTGGCGACCTCACTGGTGCTGTGACGCGCGGTGGTGCTGTTTCGTTGGAGTTCTGGTCAAAAGGCGTTGATCAGCAAGGCTGGCTGGCCCGTGTTGGTCATTTCGGGGTGTACCGCGGCAATCGTGACTACGGACGCATCCAAACGGTGACCCTACAATTCTCATCAGGGGTGTATGCGTCGGCTGATCGGGGAGCCAATGGCATCAACATCGATCTGGACGAGTGGCACCACTTCGTAGTCACCCATGATGGGGTGAATGCAGGCAAGTTATACATCGATGGTGTGTTGTACCTCACCGGCACAGCCCCGTGGGACGCGTTGAGTAATGAACTCGCGGTTGGCGAGTCTTTGAACCGCACCTACGACGAGATCGCGTTGTACAACAGGCGTTGACAGCGGCACAAGTTCTCGGCCGATATCAGGTTGCCCGGAAGATAAGTACACAGACAACTTTGACGGGTCCTGCTGATTGGGGTAACGGTCAGAACTTGCAGTTCACCGCAACGGTTGCTTCGACTGTTGGTGTAGTGGCCGGGTCGATTCAGTTGATGGATGGTGAAACGGTGTTGCAGACCAAACCGGTCCCGTCACCGTTAGCCCCGGTCACGTTCACGGCCAGCCTTGACACGGGTGAACATACGATTTCTGCCCGGTATGTTGGGTCTACGACGCATCTCGCAAGCCGCTCCGCTGCAATTGTGCGGGTGTCGAATGGTCGCCTGTCAACGACGGTGAGCGCAACGTTGACCCCAACAAATTCGGTGTTGAATCAGCCGATCACGGTGACGGTGACTGTGGGTAAACCGTCAGCGGTCACTGAAGTTCCGACCGGGACAATCACGGTCACCCCGTCCGGCGCTTCGCCGGTCACCGGTGAGATTGATCCGTCGGGGCGGGCCACCGTGACGATCGCTGGTCTGGTGCTCGGCGCAACAAACCTGAGCATTGCCTATTCGGGTGACAGTGTGTTTGCGGGATCAACCGGTACGCAGAGCGTCACGGTTCGTGATGCTGACGCGACCACGATGAGTATGGTGGCCTCGCCGAATCCTGCGCCGCTTGGTTCCCGTGTCACGGTGGCGGCAACGGTTCTTCCACCAACGGGAGTGCCCGGTGTCCCGACTGGCGTCGTGAAGTTCACCGTTGGCGGCGTAGAGGTAGCAACATCAAATCTGAATGGTTCTGGAGTTGCCACGTACACCTATGACAGTTCGGTGTTGGGGTTGCAAACGGTGAACGCTGCCTACGCTGGCAACGCGTTCTTCGCAGCAACGTTGGGTGCGGTGACGGTTCGAACCGTGGGTGCCGCGGCGCAGGTCACCCTGACCTTGCCGCCGAGTGTTCGTGCTGGTGCACCAGCTACAGCGACGATCAAAGTGGTGCCGACTGGTACCCAAACGGTTCCGACTGGTGAGGTGATCCTGAAGAACGGGACTGTAACTGTTGGTACCGCAACTCTGGATGCGGCAGGTTCGGCCACGATCGCTCTTGACACCAGCGTGCCCGGTGATCAACAACTCACGGCGAACTATGCGGGTGACGCGAATACCAGCGGTGCCACATCAGCAACGTCAACGTTCACGGTTCGCCCGTCAACGAATGCGGTTGTGTTGAGTGTGTCGGTACCAAAAGTCTCGGTTGGGAAACCTGTTGTTGCGACTGCTCAGGTTGATCAGATCGATGGGAAACCGGTGGCAACAGGAACGGTGAACTTCACTATTGCTGGGGTGCAACGCGCTACTGGAACGTTGGATGCGCAAGGCAATGTGTTGGTCACGATCAACGGGTTGGCTCAGGGTACTTATGTGTTGACGGCCACCCATGTGGGCGACAGTGCATACCCGCAAACGGTATCGGTACCGGTGACTGTGGAGGTTCTTCCTGAGTTTGCTGTGACGATCGCGGCGTCGCCAACAACGGGGACTGCACCATTCACGACGACACTGGCCGCGACGGTGAACCGGGCTGGGACGACGACTATGGAATGGTCCTTTGGGGACGACACTCCGATCGGGTCTGGGCCTTCGGTGCCGCATACCTTTACCGAGCCGGGGACTTATCAGGTCAGTGTTCGTGCCACCGTTGATGGGCAAACCGCCACGAAACTGTTATTGGTTCAGGTGACAGCTGCACCGTTAGCTGCGAAGTTGGCAGTGAGCGACATTCGAACTGTTGAGGGTTTGTCGGTTGGGTTTGATGCTTCACCGAGTAGCGGCCCGGTCCGTTCTGTTCGTTGGGATTTTGGTGACGGCACATTTGGTGACGGGTACACACCTTCACACACCTACACCACACCGGGTACGTACACGGTGTCGTTAACTGTTGCTGATGCAGCGGTAGCTGGACTGATCAACACGGTGACTGGAACGGTTCGCGTTGCAGCACGAACCGATGCCCGTCTCGTTGTGAATGCCACAAACGGAACCGGACTTGGGGGAGTTGATTTGTTTCTTCGTTCGACGACTACTCCGACTCGCGAGTATCGGGGCATTACCTCTGCTGATGGTCGCGCTGTACTCCCAGCACTTGAGAACGATACCTATGATGTGTACGCATACAAAGACGGGTTCCTGCCGAAACGGGTAGCGTTGACGTTACCTCCAGCAGCGACCGAATTAGACAAGATCATTGTCCTGGATGCCGGGCAGATTGCTGATGTTCAAATGGCACCGCCTGTTGTGTTGACAGCGACACAGATCGCGGCTGCTGGTATCGATACGTCTAAACCGGAGAATCGTCAAGTCACGGTGTATCAGCTGTCGTTGGGTGCAAGCCCGAGCGGTGGCCCCACAACAGTCAGTGTGTGCGTCAACGCAAACAGCGAAGAAGTCGCGTGCCCGGTGCAGGCCAACGCAGCGACCCCCGTGACGTCTAGCGGCGGGGGTGGCGGTGCTGGCTCGCCGGGTACGACCTATGCCGGTGGTGGTCAGATCATCTACACGACGATCACGAAAGAAACGGTCACGTATTTGACGATGCCGTTGCAGGGTTCGTTTGTGAAGGAGTTCTTCCAGGCACGGATGGTTATTGCAAATAGGGCCACCCAGGCAGGTTTTACGTTGCATGACGGCACCGCACAAATCGCAGTCCCAGAAAACATGACCGTGAT
This sequence comes from Acidimicrobiia bacterium, assembly GCA_031376865.1. Classification (GTDB taxonomy): domain Bacteria; phylum Actinomycetota; class Acidimicrobiia; order Acidimicrobiales; family JANYDT01; genus JANNBN01. The sequence goes on from JANMEI010000328.1 coordinate 5,217, forward strand.
GCCAAACCGTTTGCCGTTCAATACCAATTGCGCAGCACGTCGGATTGATCCGTCACCAACAGCTCCTGCTGCTGGGTGGCCTCTACGAGTTACCGTTGGCGATATTCCAGCGGGTGGGTGTGCCGAGATTGATTGGATTTTGCGTGGTGACACGTCATGTTCCTGTTTCATTTCTGGTGGCTACGATGCTGTTTTGGCACCGTTTGAACGTGTTGTTCGTGCTGTTGCCAAATCATCTGAACCGTTCGTTGTGTACGGTGCTGAGTCGTTACAGGTCGTGGCTGACCTGATTGTGTCTGACGCGTTGACCCCGGTTGCTGGACAACCAAACACGTTTGAAGTGAAGGCTGGCACCACGGTTGAGTATCGGGTGATTGCACGTAATGTGACCCTGAACCGGACACTGACGGGCCTCGAGATCAGTTACCCCGGTGTTGGCGGAGTGACTGCGCTTGGGCCATTCATCTCAAATGCTCAGACCGTTGATCAACCTGTCCGTGCCATCATCGATTCGCTTGGACCGTTGCAAGAAAAAGAAGTTGGTCGGTTCAAGTTGTACGCAACGGCGGATGCAACGGTTTCGTTCCCGGCACCGTTAACGGCTATCCGTGCGTTGAGCGCACCGGGCGTGGTGAACGCACCAACACTCAAAACACCGGAGTACTTCATGGCCTACACGGGGAGTACCCGAACAATTGAATGGGACCCGGTACCAGGAGCGATCAGTTACGAACTTTACGCATCTGACACCAACCTCCTCCCAGCAAGCCCGGTTGCAACGATCCCAGCGGTTGATGGTGTCGCCCCCAGCTGGGTCATCCCTGCCGGGTCACCATTGGAAGCATTCAAAATCGCTGACATCGTCACGAAAACAACTGCTGCACCAGGGGACCGATACCATCGACCACTCGTCAGACCCGACGGTGCGTCTGACTGTTTCGGTCGACGCTCGACGACGTTTGTGTGTGCTGGCGGTGCCAGCACTGGTTCGGGCGCAATGACAGCAGTCATCACTCGATTACCTAACGTTGGGGCAGACCGGATGTACAAGATTGATATGCAAATCAGCGGGTTACGGCCGGGCGCGAAAATGCGGTTCAGGATCAGTAAACCAACTGTGATGGATTTGGTTGAGGGGAGCACAGCGAACCTGTTGACTGTGCCTGCCAGTGGGACGGTCAAGTTAACAGTGAAAGCCCGGAATCCACGAGGCGTGTTTGTTGCTGAAGCGGTCGATAACGCAGCAACACCGAAGGTCCTTGGAACGGTTGAGGTGAAGTGATGTCACACAACAACAACCCTCGTATCGCCCAACGACGTCACACTCAACCGAAAACCCCTCTTCGGAATACCACCATGTTGCAACGCCTGTTTACTGTTCTGCTTCGTCGACCGGTTGCGTTGATCGCCACCATTGTGGTGGTAGCGACTGCGTTAGCAACCGTGGAAAGTAACGCCCAAACCGCCCC
>JANMEI010000345.1:0-4116 GCA_031376865.1 Acidimicrobiia bacterium
GACCCATCGGCCCGCGAAACAGTTGCTTCTTCCCGAGAAACTTGATCGGCACATTGGACTCGTCAGCGATGTGCAACGCTGCAGGAAAATCCCAGTTAGAGGTATGCGGGTAAGCGATCATGACGCACTTGGCCGGAACCGGCTCGGTCGGTTGTTTCACGGTGAACCGCGAAACTTTTGCCCACAGCTTGAGAATCACACGACGCATCGCGCTGACCTTACTGCGCTTTGGCAGACTGACCCGGTGAAGATCCTGATGGTGTGCACCGGAAACATCTGCCGCTCCCCCGCTGCCGAGGTTGTCGCTCGTCGAGCACTTGACGAAGCAGGCCTGCAAGACGTTTTCGTCGATAGTGCCGGGACCGGTGATTGGCACGAAGGGGAACCCGCCCACCATCACACCCGGCAAGTAGGTAGACGCCGTGGCTATATCGTCACGCATCGCGCCCGAGCAGTCAGGCGAACCGATTTCAGTGAGTTCGATCTTCTCATTGCGATGGACAAAACCCATGCACGCTGGCTCACAGACCGTGTTACCCACCAAGACAAGCAGATTCCGTTTCTTCGATCGCTCGATCCATCGTGCGGCAAGACCACACCCCTCGATGATCCATACGGTCACGACATCGAGGTGTTCGAAAGAATGTACGACCAAATAGAATCAGCCATGCCCGGCCTTGTTTCGTTAGTCCACGCAACTCGTGACACCAGTTCTCCGCTACCACCACTACCGTAAAGCCTCGTGGTAACTGATGATTGAACTGAACGGAGCGTGGAAAGCAATTCAAGCGACCGATGAGTTGCGACGCCGTTCCGCAGACCCGGCATTCAACGATCACGAGTGGCACACCACTCACGTCCCACATCATTGGCGAAACGATGCCGCATTTGCCGATTCCGATGGCCCGCTGCTGTATCGGCATGCGTTCAACTCTCCGGCCGATCATCCTGCGGTGATGTCGCACGGGGAAACTCGCTGGTGGTTGCAGTTCGACGGCATCTTTTATCAAGGTGACGTGTGGCTCGATGGCGACTACATCGGCGACACCGAGGGCTACTTTGCACCACATTCGTTTGAAGTCACACAGCAACTCAACAGCCGCAACGAGCATGTACTGGCCGTCGAAGTGACCTGCACGCCGCAGAACAGTCGAAAGGCGAAACGTAACCTCACTGGCGTTTTCCAACACTGGGATTGCATCGACCCCGACTGGAACCCAGGCGGTATCTGGCAGCCAGTTCGACTGGTGACCACAGGGTCAGTACGCCTCGAACGTGTCAGGGTCCTGTGCATCGAAGCCGATGAACGACAAGCAGTACTGGCAATTCGGGCCAACCTCGACACGGGCAAAGCTCGCACGGTAACCATCAATACCAACGTCACCGATGGGCCGGTCACCGTTGCTGCAGACGAGGCAACTCACACCATTGCTTCAGGAATGAACCGGGTCGAGTGGCGTGTGACGATCGACAATCCCAAGCTGTGGTGGCCCCACCGATTAGGAGACGCTCACCTCGTTGAGGTCGAGGTTCGAGTCACTGACGATGACGGTTTCGTGACCGACACACGTCGACGACGCACGGGCCTTCGCCAGGTTCGACAAGACGACTGGATCTATCGCATCAATGGCGAGCGCCTCTATCTCAAGGGCGCAAACCAGGGGCCACTCCGAATGGCGATCGGCAACACTACGGCCGATGAATCCCGCTCGGTATTGCAAAGCGCAAAAGAAGCAGGGCTGGACCTCCTGCGGATCCACGCGCATCTGTCCCATCCGTCGTTGTACGAAGCCGCCGACGAGATGGGCATGCTGTTGTGGCAAGACCTTCCACTTCAGTGGGGTTACGCGCGGTCGGTGAAGAAGCCAGCCGTGGAACAGGCTCGGGAAGCAGTTGAGCTCCTCGGTCACCATCCATCGATCATTCAATGGTCAGGTCACAACGAGCCGTTGGCACTGGACATCGAACCCGGAGAGTCGCTTGAAAATCGTAAGCGCGCTGCCAACATGATCGGACGATTTCTGCTCGCCCAAGAGTTACCGAGCTGGAACAAGTCCGTGTTGGATTTCGCAATTCATCGAAGCCTCACTCGGTCCGATCCGTCCCGACCTATCAGCGCCCATTCTGGGGTATTGCCGGGACCATTGAGCGCTGGCTCTGATACCCATCTGTACTTCGGTTGGTATCACGGCAACGAACGTGATTTCCCTGTTTGGCTCCGCAGGCTCCCCCGCGTGGCTCGATTCCTGTCCGAGTTTGGCGCACAGGCCGTGCCGATCTCGACATCTGCCAGCTTCATGGAACCGGACCGGTGGCCAAATCTTGATTGGGAACGACTCAGCCGAGACCATGCCATCCAAGTGGCATTCATGGACAACAACGTGCCCCGGGCGAACTATCGGACATTTGACGACTGGGCACTTGCAACACAAAAATATCAAGCACATTTAGTACGTCGACATATCGAAGAACTTCGTCGAATCAAGTATCACCCCAACGGCGGATTCACCATGTTCAGCTGGCAAGACGCCTTGGATCATCCGGCAGTTACCTGGTCCACGATCGGCAACGACACTGTCCGTAAGCTCTCATACGATGCCATTAAGGCGGCGTGTGCGCCGGTCATCGTTGTCGCAGATCGACTCCCGGCACAACTTGCTCCGGGTTCCTCAACAGAAGTCGATGTTCACATTGTCAGCGACCTACGCACAACGCTTCGCAACGCAACGGTAACGGCAACACTACGAATCGGCTCGGCGACTCCGCTCACCTGGAGTTGGGTTGGAGATTGTCCAGCCGATCACGTCGTTCGCATTGGATCGGTCCCCGTTCTGATCCCCGTGCTCGCACCGCTCGGAACGTCGGTCGAGCTGTCACTGGCCATCGATCATCCTGACCATCGCCCAACCAACACCGATCACAGCATCGTGCGAGGAACGGTTGCTTCATGATCGACCATCTGGTGTACGCAACCCCAGATCTGCGAGCAACGATGAGCGACGTGGAGTTGGCGTTAGGTATCGCCCCGGCAATCGGTGGCCGTCATATCGGACGTGGCACATGGAATGCGCTGATCAGTCTTGCGCCTATCAACAGTTCCAAGCCTGGCCACTACCTGGAACTGATTGGCCCCGATCCTGATCAACCTGAACCCGAGCAACCCCGGCCGTTCGGCGTCGACCACATCACAGAGCCAAGCCTGGTGGCCTGGGCGGCACAAACTTCCAACATCGAACTGCTCCTCGCCGATGCGAAAACAAGTGGATTCGATCCGGGTCCCGCTCTGCCTATGCAACGCGAGACCCCACAGGGACAGTTGCTGACCTGGCAGTTGACGTTTCCCCTGCTGGACGAGTTTCACGGCTTGGTTCCTTTCCTCATCGATTGGGGTTCCACGGTGCACCCGTCGTTAACCGCTCCCCGCGGTGCATCATTGACGGCATTCACCGCGACACATCCGACACCTCCATCCATTAACTCGGTATTGCAGTCGTTAGGTGTTGCCGATGATGTGCAGTTGTCAAGCGCTATGACGCCAGCCCTCCACGCCATCATCGTGAGCCCACTTGGCGGCCTCAACCTCTGACTTCGTCACGTGGCCCAGCCGCCGGCATACGGAAAGAATTGGCCAGTGGCGAAACGACTGCTTCCATCAAGGAACGTGGCACAGAACGACGCAAACTCACTCATCGTGCCGAGTCGTTTCATCGGCACCATCGATTCGACCCGCTCACGATCTTCTGGGGTGTTCACACGGTTACCGCGCAGAAACTCCGGGAAGTCCATGAAGTTGGTCCCCACAACGTTGACCTGCACGCCGGAGGCAGCAACCTCCAAACCAAGCGACTGCAACATCACGGTTGCCGCACTTCGGGTGCCGGCATACAACGAAGCACTGATGGTCGGACGGCCAGCGGTTGCACTCGTCGCCACGAGCAGCTGACCATCGCCTTGCTTCACCAACTGCGGCATGACAGCTTGAGCAAAGTGAAATGGCAACTCGACGTTGCCGTGAAACGCTGCATGCAGATCATCTCGGGTCATGCGAGCGAACTTTCCCAGAGCGATCGTCCCCGACGAAAAGAAGGCCGAGTGATAGGTGCCGAACCGATTCAC
>JANMEI010000363.1:0-3150 GCA_031376865.1 Acidimicrobiia bacterium
TGGAAGTAGTACGGCAGGTTGTCTTCCGTCAGCAAGTTGACATACAGAGCGCTACGAATCGGCTCTGGCAGGGGAAAGTCGCGCGGGTCCCACGCTTCGCCTTCCGCAAAATCGCGGCCCAAACTCCAGGGCACAATCTCGTGCGGGTACCAGGGCTTACAGGTGGCAAGGTGACGCTCATAGAGCGCTTCAGCGGTGGGTGCTAGCTCGTTAAGTAACGCGGTGGTGGAAGCCGAGTATTCAGTCACGACGTCCACTCTACCTACTGGTCGGTAGGGAGCGAAACCACTCCGAGTTTCTTCTGGCAGATATCACTGACAAACTGCAGGTCATGGCTCCTGCTGCACGACGTCAATCCCTGCGATCAGCCGCATTTTTTGACCTCGACCGGACGTTGCTGGCCGGGGGATCGGCCCCAGTATTTGCCAAAGCAATGGAAACGCTCGGGGTGGCCACCCCGAAAATCCCCGGGCAGGATCTTGCTCTCAAGCTGTATGACTTGTTCGGCGAGTCCAAGGCAGCGATGCAACTGGCAAAATCATCAGCCGGGCGCGCCAGTGGTCTCCGTCGAGCCGACGTGTCTGCAGCCGCTCACGGTGCAGTAGAAGAACTGCTCGCGAAGGTACAGCCCTATGTACGCAACGTGTTGGCCGAGCACCGAGCCTTGGGTGATCTACTCGTGCTAGCAACAACGTCCCCTTACGATCTCGTGGCCCCATTTGCCAAAGCGCTCGGGTTCGACGCTGTCGTGGCAACCAAGTACCAAGAAAACGAGGGCACCTACACCGGGCAGGTCGATGGTGTCTTTGTGTGGGGTGACGGAAAGTTGGCAGCTGTTCGGCAATGGGCCGAGGCCAACAACGTGTCCCTTGGTGACTCAGCCGCGTATTCGGATTCGTACTTCGATTCTCCGCTGCTCGAAGCGGTCGGACGCCCAAACGCGATCAATCCAGACGCCCGGTTGTTGGCAGCGTCGGTGCTGAAGGGTTGGCCCGTGCGGTGGTTCGATGCGCCAACCGGAGTGCCACGTGTACTTGGTATCGAGCCGCTCGATGTGTTGCGTCGACTGATACGACCCGAGTTCATACCGTATGCGCGCTTTGCATTTGAAGGTGTTTCTCACATCCCGAAAACGGGGCCGGTAATCATTGCGGCAAATCATCGCAGCTACTTCGATCCATTGGTGATTGCGATGTTGTTGGCAAAAGCGGGCCGCAACGGCCGCTTCTTGGCTAAGAAAGAAGTAGTCGACGCCCCCGTGGTCGGGCAAGTTGTGCGGGCATTCGGCACGATCAGAGTCGAGCGAGGTAGCGGGTCCGATCAACCCCTGGAGCAAGCGGCTGAAGCCCTCGCTGGCGGCGAAGTGATCGTCATTTTGCCGCAAGGCACGATCCCTCGAGGTGAAGCGTTCTTTGACCCGCAATTGGTGGGGCGTCCCGGGGTGGTTCGGCTGGCCGCAATGACGGGCGCGCCGATTGTGCCGATTGGGGTGTGGGGGACCGAGTTGGTGTGGCCACGAAATGCCAAAGTTCCGAACGTTGCCAACGTGACATCGCCACCGTTGGTCACCGCTCAGGCAGGCAAGCCAGTAAAGCAATTGAAAGGAACCCGCAAGGCACAGACGACCGATACGGCCAAAGTGATGTCAGCGATTGCTGCACTGTTACCGGCGGAATCGCGCAAGAAGCGGGCTGTTTCTGCAGCGGATCTCAAGAAAACGACACCTTCCTGACGCCGTCCTGATCTTCCTAGCTACATTCTAAAAGCTTCCAGTGATTGCCACTGAGATGAGTTCCCAAACCGACATGAACAAATTCCCCCACCAGTGAAAGTATCCGGCTGACTTCGTGCTTTCACTTCTTTGTTATGAACTTTGGTCCGTCAGCCGGAACACTCCGTGCCTTTTCTGCCTTTCCGGCCACTGCATTTCCGGGAACGGCGTTTCCGGGCAGTGCATTTCCGGGCACTGCCGTATTGGACTCGCCAGTGGCTGAAGTCAACGAATCCAACGCTTTCACTAGGTTTGTCGACGAACACGGGGTTCGTCTACGGCGTGTCTTAACCGCCCGCTACGGCGTGGAAAACGGCGGCGACGTATACGCCGACGCGCTCGCCTGGGCGTGGCAACACTGGGATCGTCTGGAGCCCATGGACAACCCGGTTGGGTATCTGTACCGGGTGGCGCAGTCTTCTTCTCGTCCTCACCGCCGGTGGCTGCAACGAAACTCCTTTCCCGCCCGAATGCCTGAAAGATGGCATCTCGATGAAGACAGTTCGCTATTTCAGTCGCTTGGTTCGCTCACTGAGGCCCAGCGGGTTTCAGTATTAATGGTTCACGGCTACAACTGGAGCTACGGAGAAGTTGCCGAAGTGCTCGGATGTTCAGTGGCCAGCGTCACGAATCATGTCCACCGCGGACTCGCTGCACTGAGGCGCCAACTGAAGGAGGAAGAGTGATGAGCGAAACCAAATCACTCGAGGCCCGCTTGGCCCAGGCCGCATCCGATCTTGATGATGCAGCGGTTCGCTACCAAACGGCAAAGTCGTTTCAAGCTCACCAACCAAAGACCCGTAACAACAAACGATCGCTGCTGCGTATTGGCATTGTTGGAGCAACGTTGGCATCTGCTGCCAGCGTCACAGGCGTGGTGTGGATCGCCGGGCGACCCACTAACTCCAACGTTCCCATGGCTGCTGCGCCGGCAACAAAGGTCGCTCCACCAGCAAAGCAGCCGTCCGAAGTGGTTGACGGAAACGCGGTATCAAAAAGCGTAGGTGAGCCAAGCAAGGCAACCCAGATCACCAAACCCGTTCGGGACACGAAAGACGAGATGCCGATCGTGGCCGGTGAAATTGTCGAGCTACAAGACCCAGCCCTCGCCGAAGAGATTCGATTTCAACCTGGAACCACGTCGCGTCTCATTCATGCAGGTACCGGCGTGTCTCAGGGCTGGTTCAAGGCTCGCGAAGGGCAACTGCTGCGAATGGTCGAAACCACCGATCAGAGCCCCTCCAAAAGCAGCGAGAAGAACCCGTCGAAGAGTAAAAGCAAGGCTGAGGCAATCGATCCGTTGGCGTCTCGACGAGTACGAATTACGAATCAAGCGACGCCCAACGAGCCAAGGTACGTGTCGAGCAATGCTCCGCTGG
>JANMEI010000337.1:0-1421 GCA_031376865.1 Acidimicrobiia bacterium
CGAACCCATCGAGATGACGTACTTCGGATCTGGCATTTGCTCGTACAGACGCTTGATGGCCGGGGCCATCTTGTCGGTCACCGTGCCAGAGACAACCACCAGGTCGGCTTGACGCGGTGATGCTGGAAACGGAATCACTCCGAGACGCATCACGTCATAACGAGGCGACGCAAACGCTGCACCCATCTCGATCGCGCAGCACGCAAGACCCCACTGATAGCACCACAACGAATACTTGCGGCTGTAGTTGAGCAACGCAGTTAGCGGCTTGGCCGGACCGGTCGCTTTGAAAATGCCACGCTCGACTAATCCCATTTCAGACCTATACCCATCGCAGTACTCCCTTACGCCATGCATAGAGCAGACCCAGCAGCAAGATCACTACGAAGACAGCCATTTCAATTAAGCCAAACACACCAAACGCCTCAAGCCGTAATGCCCAGGGAAACAGAAACACTGCTTCCACATCGAACATCACAAACAGCAAGGCGAACAGGTAGTAACGAATTTGGCTTTGCGACCAGGATGAACCGACTGGGTCAACACCTGACTCGTACGCTTCCAACTTTTCTCGGTTGGGGTTTCGGGGACGAACGAGCCGGCTGAGCGACAGCGTGCCGCCGACCAACGCAATAGCAGCTCCGGCCAAAAAGAACACGGTGAGATACGAACGCAAAAACGCGCTGTACTCCGGTGCGGCAACTTTATGAGCGGGCGTCGCCGCTGCTGCTGTCAAAACTCCGAGGAACACAGCCAGAAACCTTACCGGAAGATCCCACGGTCAGCGAAGTGCAACACCAGTTGCGGCAAGATGCCACCGAACAACGTGGCCGCAGCCGCTAAACCAATAGCCAGCCATGCACCTGGCGAAACGCTCAGCGTCGAAACACCTTCGCCATCCGAGACGCCCGGGACTGGATCCCCCGTGTACATACGCATCACGATCCGCAGATAGAAACTGGCAGCAACCACCGCCGACAACATCGCAATGATCGCAATCGGGTAGCTCTTCACATCGACCGCAGCCGAGATCACCCCGAACTTCGCAATGAAACCGCTGGTGGCAGGAACCCCAGCCTGCGCCAACAAGAACAGGGTGAAGGCCAACGCCACCGCAGGCTTGCGTTTGCCCAGCCCGTTGTAGGCATCGAGGGAGTGATTGGTGTCGCCACGACCACCAACGATGGAGATGACGGTAAAGCTCCCCAACACAATGAACGTATAGGCAATCAGGTAAAACACAGCACCGGTAACACCCTTGGTGTTGTCAGTCCCATGGCCAGCCGCCTCGAGGCCAATCAAGATGAAGCCTGCATGACTAATCGACGAGTACGCCATCATTCGCTTCACGTCGGTTTGCATCACGGCGAGGATTGACCCAACCACCATCGAGGCAACGGCCAACACCCAAACGACTGGTT
>JANMEI010000412.1:0-6893 GCA_031376865.1 Acidimicrobiia bacterium
CAACGTGTCAGCGATCGCTATCGTCACCTTCGTCGGGGCCAGCGGGGTGCCTGTGGTCTCCGATTGGTTGGCCAGCACGAGGACGGTTCCTGCAGCTGCTGCGCCGATAGAACCGGTTACGAGTGCAGGGATAGCCCACCAACGTCGTTTGCGTTGTGGCAGCGCTGGTGTTGGCGGATGTAGTTGGCGAGCCGAAATGGTGGCATCAGGATCGTATGCTTGCTGGTGAGCCATGACAACGGGAACCGCTGCCGCAGCTCCTTGTTGGGCCAGGATGGGCAGAGGCAAGCGGGCTGGTTCGAAGGTAACCGGTTCGAAGGTGACCGTGGCTGGTTGGCTGATTGCTGGTTGGCTGACTTCTGGTTGATTGATAGCTGTTTGGCTGTTATCGGGGGCCGTCGCTGTCGGCCCATGCTCAACGAGAGGCTGTGACGGCGTGTTTAGTTCGTTGGGCGTCGGTGCCACCGCCGCAGCAACTATAGGCGCGCTTATCTTTGACGGCACCTCCACCGGAAGAACAGAAACCGGCAAGCCAAACTGCTGCTGCAAGGTTTGTAACCGCTCGCCAAACTCACCAGCCGAAGCGATCCGGTTCTCGGGCCGTTTGGCCATGGACTGTCGTAGCAAATCGAGTAACTCTTGGGGAGTGTCGTGGCGAGCAAGCGATGGCACTTCGCTGGTGGTGATGCGTAACAGTTGCGACAGCATGCCTTCGCCGGGCGGCCCTGCAAAAGGGGCGGTGCCGGCGAGCAGCGTGTACAAGGACGAACCCAATGCGTACACATCAGTTTGGGGACTCGGCTCGGCTCCTTCCAACAACTCAGGCGCTGCATGAACCGGCGTTAACGCCGCCGTATACGACTGTTCCATTTCTAAAATGGCAGATATACCAAAATCGGCGAGCGCAGGCTCTTCAAAACGAGAGAGCAAGATGTTGTTGGGCTTGACATCACGATGCAACACGCCGAGGCGATGGGCGGTTTCTAATGCACCAGCTATGCGGACACCAATATGCATCGTTAGGGATAGTTCGAATGGACCGCGTTCTTTCAACCGGTCGGCTAGGGATCCCGCTTCGAGGTACTCCATCGCCAGATACGGGTATCGGCCCTCGACGAATCCGGAGTCCAACACGGTGACGACATTTGGATGGTTCGAAAGACGGCCATTCAGTGATCGTTCGCGCTGGAATCGCTTCTGCGCCCGTCGATCGGAAATGTCGAGGTGCAGAACTTTGATCGCAACTTCGCGGTCAAAGCCATCTTGCATTGCCCGGTACACCGTGGCCGTCGACCCATGGCCAATGATGGTCAGCTCGCTAAACCCAACGATTGACGGCGCTGAGGCGAAAACTGCCGCTTCGGTTAAGGCAAAATCCGGAAGAGGGTCCTGGTTGGCCCCGCTATTGGTCTTGGCACCGCGGTTCTTCCCTCGTTGCCATCCCACCCCTTCAGTATTGCCGATAGAAAAAGAAACTTAGATCTCTTGTCTATCTTGATGAGCGGGAACGCTAGCTGTGGCTGACCGGTTCGCGCCGACCGCTTCCCCAGCAACCATCGATGGCGCCGGAGCCAATCTGGGGCCGATCAGCCTGCGAGGTTCCCGCAAGCTGGCGGAGCCCCAACATCGCTAGCTGCCCCACGAGATCCTCCTGGTTTTGGTAATTCTGTGCGACCTGGGTGACTCCGTCGATGTCGTCATCCAGTTCTTTTACCAAGTCAGCCAGCAGATAAACGAGCCCCGCCCCGAGCGCCATGATCGCAGCGCTAGCGGGGGGCGAGCCGGTTGCAGCAGCGGCGGCCGGGGTCGAAGCAAGGGTTTGTAGCATCGAGATACCGGTGCGGACCTCGCCGAGCATCGACGGAAGTTTGCCCAGGCAATCGATGGAGGTGGTGATATCGGACATGGATTTATCGTGGCATCGCAAGGAGTCTCCAACCAGGGGGAGAACTACCGGTTGGGATGGTCGTTGGTGTTCCGCTAGCCCGTAGAACTACCCCACAATCAATAGATCTACCTATGACAAGACAGCAAACCTTGGGCGATACTGAACGTGCCAATTTGTTTTCCGACTTGTTTTTCCGATTTATTGATTTGCTTGCTTACCAATTGAGGTCCAAGGCATCGTGAACGATTCACTCACCCAGTCACCTGAAACCGCCAATGTGTCTGATCGCTTTTGCCTGTTGGAGGTGAGCAGCGAGGCCGGTACGTCGCGCGTGCCCACTCGCGGTGACTCGATTCGCATCGGCCGCGCCACCGACAACGACATGGTACTCAGCAGCGAGCCGACAGTTTCTCGATACCATGCCGAAGTGACCTGCGGCGATGATGGATGGATGATCCGTGATGTGGGTAGTCATAACGGCACACATATCAACGGGAAACGATTGAGCGATCAAGTGAACCAGTCGTTTGGTGCGAAGGACATCGTGACGCTCGGCGCCGTGACCTTACGGTTGTTAGAGATTGACGACAACGATGGCCTGACGGTTGCCGATGGTCGTGGTTCCGAACTGCATCGGCTGATGACAGCGCTCTCCGAACGTGAGCGCGAGGTGTTGACGTTAGTTGCGCAAGGCAAAACGGACGATCAGGTGGCCGGTGAGTTGTTCATCAGCGTCAAGACAGTGCATTCACATCTCGACCGCATCCGAGACAAAACAGGAGTGCGTCGCCGCGCTGAACTTACCCGGGTGGCCGTCCGCCTGGGGCTGGCCACCCAGCCCCGCTAAATGCTGAGATTCCCTGTCAGTGTTGACGGCACTGACGCTGTCATCTCGGTGGCTGATGGCGATGTCACGATTGGTGAAGTCCTCGCAACCCAACGCGACAATGAAGCGTCGATTGCTCACGATTCCGTTGGCGTTCCCGGTGGCGTTGTCGGTGGTGTTGTCGGTGGTGTTGTCGCCGTCGGTCGTCGTTCGCTGTCCATAGACACTGCGTTTGTCGACGCAGGAATTCGCCCTGGTGACTCGCTGGGTGGCCAAACGACACCCTGGCCGACCCCGGTCGATGGGCGCTGGGGTGTGCATGTTTTGGCTGGTGTCGATGCCGGACGGATCGTCGAGATTGATAGCGGCGGGAGCCCAATCGGCGTTGGGCGCGGTGACGCCATGAATGTACGTATACAGAGCAACGGGGTGTCGGTGCATCACTGCACGATCGCAGTGGTTGCCGATGTGATCACCATCACCGATGCGGGGTCGCGTAATGGCACTGTTGTTCGTCAACATCGAATCAGCACGCCTACCGTCGTTGGCTCAGGCGAAGTGATCAGATGCGGCCCAGCCGCGTTTTCCGTTCGTCGACTTCTGCCTGAGGATGCCCCTCGTTCAGTAGCACAGCAACTCGACACGGCATCGACCGGACCGGTTCCTTTCTATCGTTCTCCGGTTGATCTTCCGCCATCACCAGGCCCTGAAGTAGCGGCCCCGGCCGCTGCTCGAAAACCCCGCACAGGCAAACCTGGATTCCTTGGTTTGATGATTCCGGTCGGTATGGCTTCAGCGATCGTGTACTTCACCGGCAACTGGATGTTTGCGCTATTTGCCTTGATGGGCCCCGTCATGATGCTGATCTCGACAGCTGATCGTGCCGGTCGCAATCGAACGACGCGGAAAAAGTCGCGCCGACGATTCAAGCAAGAGCTGGTGGATTTCGAAACGGAACTGAACGAAGCAGTTTCTGAAGAGGTTCTACGCCGATGGCAAATGCATCCAGATCTGGCCGAGCTCATGCGGCGCTGTTCGGTGAGTGGGATTGCACTGTGGAGCCGTCGACCGTCTCATCCACAGTTCCTTGCGTTGTCGTTGGGCATTGCTGATGTGCCGTGGGTACCCCAGGTCAGCGGCATGTCCGATGAACTCGAAGACCTGGAACAGCTCGTCGAGAAACGCAGCGTTCTTCCACAAGCGCCTCTAGCGATTGCGGTCAAACCTGGCACCACTTTGGGTCTAGCCGGGGCTCGTCAAGCAACCTTGGCTACCGCACGAGGCTTGGTGATGCAGGTTGCATCGTTGAGCGGGCCAGCCGAAGTTCGCATGGTGTTGATATGTAGCAACGAGGCCGCCCCTGCTTGGGATTGGGTAAAATGGTTGCCACACATACGACCGTCATTTGCTGGCGGTCGTTTGCTTGCGATCGTTGCCGATGAAGAAGGTCGCGTTGATGGTGCCGCTATCGATGATGTGTTGGCCGATGCCGATGCAACAGCGACGCTGGTGGTGGTGATCGACACGGTCGGGCTGGCTGATGCTGGTGACCTAGCGGTTCGGCGTCTCCTGCGACGGTCTGAAGTGACCGCCACCGGAATCGTGTTGTCAGCAACGGTCGATGGTTTGCCCGATCAATGCTCGGTTGTGGTGGAGCATCACGAAGCAATTGGCGAGGCAACGTGTCGGTGGCCAATGGAGGCCGGCCGCACGATTGAAGTACTGACAGCCGGACTCTCACAGGCGACGGCACTAGAAGCCGCTCGCTCGCTGGCCAAACTGAGCGACCCGGATGCCGGTGGAGGTAGTGCGTCACTCCCAACTCGTATAGGTCTGCTCGAAGTCCTCGAGTTGTCTGGAGCACGATCAAGCGAAGTCACTTCGCGTTGGGCGTCGTCGCAGAAGTTGACAGCCACAGCGGGCGTCGGCGAGAACGGACCGGTCAAAGTCGATCTGGAAACCGACGGACCTCATCTGGTGGTGATCGGCGCACGGGGCTCGGGAAAATCGGAACAACTGGCATCGATCGTGATGTCGTTGTGTCTCGCCTACTCACCCGACCAACTCAATGTGGTGTTGTGGGGCGAGTCGTTTGGTCACCTGCAACGGTTGCCCCACGTGGCGAGTTCGGCCAGTCGCGTTGATGATGGAACGTTGGGCATGGTCATGGAGGGCTTGGATCGCGAACTCAGTCGCCGTGAGCGCCTGCGCACACTTGACACCACTGCGGCTGCGTCTCCCAGCGCATCGAATGGCCCTCGCTTAGTGATCGTGATCGACGACATCGACATGATTACGAGAGTTTCGCCTACGTCGTCTGAACACTTCATACGCTTACTACGCAGGGCCCGCGGTCTTGGGGTTCATGTGCTGTGGTCGTCGAGCCGTCATGCCGGCGGCATCATGAACGAATTGGTTGACCTGTCGCAGATTCGTGTTGTGCTTCGGGTGGCCGGTGCGCCCGATTCGCAGGACCTGTTGGGAAGCGATGCGGCAGCGCGCTTAGAAAGATCGTTGCCGGGCCGAGGGTACGTGGTGTCAGGTCGCAGCGAACCGCGCGAGGTGCAAGGTGGAGCCGTGTCGATCGGGGCACCACAACTTGGCGAGCGTTTAGAGGCCACTCCATTCACCTTGGCTGCCGGTCGTCAAGGGTTTGTGAAAGTCATTCTCGGCCAGCCCGATGAACGCTCGATCGTAGCGTTGCTTACTGCCGCTGGTCTCAGCTTCCAACGACCGCTCGACATTTTGTCGCCGGCTTCGGCGGCTGCGTCTGCGCTGGAAAGTCCTGGCTTGTTGGAGTTGTTGTCCGTGGAGGATCGTGGCGGCTTAGGTGATGCCACTGATCATTGGCACACCATCGATGGCGAAGGTTTCCTGCGCGTTCCGATCGGCGTTGATCCTGAGATGCGTCCCGTGTCGCTTGACATCAAAGAATCGGCACTGGCTGGGATGGGGCCGCACGGGTTGATGGTGGGCGCAACCGGGTCGGGTAAGAGCGAGCTGTTGCGTACGTTGGTGTGTGGGTTGGCGCTGATGCATTCGCCCGAGGCATTGGCGTTGGTGTTGGTTGACTTCAAGGGTGGTGCCAGCTTTGCCAGCTATGCAACGCTGCCGCACGTTGCTGGTGTGGTGACCAACCTCGCCGACGATCTTGCGCTCGTGGACCGAATCCTTGCTGCACTTGGAGGCGAACAAAAGCGACGACAGGAGATGTTGGCCAAGGCGGGCAACCTTGGCAATGTTCGCGAGTATCGGGCGCTGTATCGGGCCGGCAAACTCCCTCCAGAATTGGCCGACCAACCAATGCCTGAGCTGTTGCTGGTCGTCGACGAGTTTGCCGAATTGTTGGATACCGAACCGGCATTCATTGACTTCTTTCTGACGATCGGGAGGGTCGGGCGCAGCCTTGGCATTCATCTCTTGCTTGCCTCGCAGCGTCTCGAGGAAGGCAAGCTTCGAGGGCTGGATACGTATTTGTCCTATCGGCTGAGCCTTCGTACATTTAGCGCGTCAGAAAGCCGCACCGTATTGGGCGTGCCCGATGCGTACTCGCTGCCACAAGCTCCTGGTGGCGGATATCTCAAGGTGGGCACCACATCGTTTGAACGCTTTCAGGCATCGTATGTTTCGGGGCCTGATTCCGACGGCGTTTCGGTGATGGACAAGATCATTGATCGGTTGACCGACTCGGCTGATCCGGTCCATCAGATTTGGTTGCCTCCGTTGGGAGCCGAACTGGCCCTCGATGGACTGATGGGCGGATTCGTGAACGATCCAGACCGCGGGTTTGCCGCAGCTGGTTGGCCGGCAACGGGCGCCCTTGCCATTCCGGTGGGTATTGCCGATGAGCCGGCTCGGCAACGACAACTGCCGTTGGCGATTGATTTCGCTGGCGCCCAAGGCAACCTTGCCATCGCAGGCGCTCCGCAGTCCGGCAAGAGCTTGTTGCTGCGCACGATGGTGTTGTCGTTGGCGGTCACTCATACTCCCGAAGAAGTGCAGATTTATGGGGTCGATTTTGGTGGTGGCGGCTTAGAGTCAATGTCTGGGCTGCCGCACGTCGGCACGATAGCCAGTCGTGTGGATTACGATATGGTTGGGCGCGGGTTTTGGCAAATCGAAATCAAACGTAAATAAAGAGAAAAAATGTTACGACTCCAAGGCATACTATAGGTAAAC
>JANMEI010000446.1:0-1292 GCA_031376865.1 Acidimicrobiia bacterium
ACCGAGGGCAAGAACGTCGGCGCCGGCAATGAAACGGCGAGGCGGCGGGACCTCACGGACCAGGGCCACCAACGCGTCGGCAAGCTTGGCTGGATCGCCCGACTGGTGCCCGTCTTGGGCCAGCCACCACTCCCGTTGCGCCGCACTTCGCTTCGCGTAGTCGTCAATCGCCACTTCGGGCCAGACAAGCGACGCGGGACTGGCCAGCCCGGTCCGGAAGAAGCCCGGATTCACGATCGTGGTGTTGATCCCGAACGGCGCTACCTCTTGCGCCAATGCACTCATCCATCCCTCCAGCCCCGCCTTGGAAGCCGCGTAAACCGACGAGTACTCGAACCCCATCAACCCAGCACCCGACGAGATCGCCACCACATGACCAGACCCCTGTCGACGCATGACCGGCAGCACCGCCCGCGTTACGTTCATCGGTCCAACAAGGTTCACCGCCAACTGCTGATCAACTTGGCGCGGTGACATCTCCTCGAAAAAGCCCTTGAACGACGCACCTGCGCTGTTCACCAAAACATCGATTCGGCCAAAGCGTTCCATCGCAGCGCCAACCGCACTCGTTGCATCGTCGACGCTCGTAACATCGAGACGGACTCCGACCAACTCATCGTGCTCACCCAACGCCGCCACCACGTCCTCAAGACGACGTGCCGTCGCTATAACTGCATGACCAGCGGCCAACGCCGACCGTACAAAACATGCGCCCATTCCACGTGACGCTCCCGTCACGAGCCACACCTTGCGATCATTCATCTCGACACCTCAGTCACGGCCGCTACCCAACGAAACGACTCGCTATGACACAGCTTTTCACGGACCTCCCAGTTCCGGTTCATCCGGAATGATTCGGACCTTGGCCAGCAGGTGTCCAAAACACGGCAGATTCCGGGTCCTGCGTGAAACTCTTCGCTGTATCGACGCTGTATCGAAGGTTAGGAATGAAAAAAGCCGGTCCGAAGACCGGCCTTTCTTTGCAGCCCCAACGGGATTCGAACCCGTGTCTCCACCTTGAGAGGGTGATGTCCTAGGCCCCTAGACGATGGGGCCAGGGGAAAAAGTTAAGTTGTAAGCGCATAGTGCGCTGCGCAGGGGAACAGGGACTCGAACCCTGAATGGCAGAATCAGAATCTGCTGTGTTGCCAATTACACCATTCCCCAATGAGACGACTTATCGTAGCGGTCCTGTAAACGGCTTGGCGACACGATTTCGGTCTTCCTCCCCTGGCGTCAAGTGGGATACAACTGCCGGGTCAGTCGGTTTGCCCGTCGGTACCCTAACAGAC
>JANMEI010000496.1:0-2246 GCA_031376865.1 Acidimicrobiia bacterium
TGGCTCGTCACCAAGCCGAGTAGGAGCAGTAACGATAAGGGCCTCGTAGTCGAACCCACGTTCAGATTCAGTTCATCTTTCGTAGTCTTGAAGATTCTAAGACCATCGGTAGATTTTGGGACGTGAGATTCTGGAAGCAACATGTCACTCGGATGTTGGACCGGCGCGAACATGCGAACACGCGATCTGGGCAACATCTTTCTGATGCAGTCTTGAGGGCGACAATCTCGGGAGCTGTTTCGGCATCCGCAGCAGGAGGCGCAATTCGTCGTCATGACAATGCCGCTGCTATGCGTGACCAGATTGAAACTATGCATACCCACGACTTTGCCCCGTAGGGCGGCGCTGAACCGGGCCAAATGAGCATACTGCGCTAGTCCGGCTGTATCGTGACGTCGTGCTCATGGTGATCGACGTCGGCAACACCCAAACGGTTATCGGGATCTATCCGTCCGATGAAACCGGCCTCACCCGTCAGTCAGAGCTGGCTGATCATTGGCGTATCGCTACACAAGCTGATCGCACGCCTGACGAGTTAGCGATGCTGATCCGCCAGTTCTTAGCGGTTCGCGGCGACATGTTTGACGCGCGAACCATCAGCGGCGTCGCCATCTGCTCTGGCGTGCCTCGGGCTACCGCCCACCTTCGGCGTATGTGTGAACGGTACCTCGGGTATCTGCCCACGGTCTTAGAGCCTGGCGTCAAGACCGGTATTCCTGTGCTGTACGACAACCCTCGCGAAGTCGGAGCGGACCGTATCGCCAACGCCGTAGGCGCGCTTGATAAGTATGGGGCGCCCGTCGTGGTGGTGGACTTTGGGACCGCCACCACCTTCGATGTGATTTCCCCAAAAGGCGAGTACCTGGGCGGCGCAATTCACCCGGGCGTCGAAATTTCGTTAGAGGCGTTGTTTAATCGTGCTGCCGCGCTTCGTCGGGTTGAACTGGTCGAACCTCGGAGTGTGATTGGTAAGTCCACAGTTGAATCACTTCAGTCTGGTGCGTTGTATGGCTACTCGTCGATGATTGACGGCATGTGTGAGCGCATCGAAGCCGAAATCGGCCCGGTGCGGGTGGTGTCAACTGGCGGATTGGGCGCGTTGATCTCGCAATACTCCAAGCGGATTGTGACCCACGATGCATGGGTCACCCTGCACGGCCTTCGCCTGATCTACGAAAAAAACCTCCCCTAACTCCCAAACCCCAAACACCAAACGCGCGCGTGAAACATCGACTTTCCGCGCGTGAAACATCTGAAACGCAGAATTTGACCGGTTGAGAGGTTTGGCGCGCGCGGCTACACTGCATTTCAGTACTTCCCCCGCATTCAGATTGTCTTTCAAACTGGGGGAAACCCATGTCCGAAGTACTTCGTGCCCTTACCGGCCCCGCTGCCGCAGCACTGCTGGATCTCCAGGGATTCCGCGAACTGAACTGGCCGTTCTTGTGGTGTGCACCAATTCATGTAGAACCAATGGACGATTTGATTCGTACTCGCCGGTGGGAACGCCCAGCCGTGCGCGGCGGGCAGATCATCGCAGCACCTCATCTCGTCCTTCGCCACCTGAATGCCCTCCCCGTAGAGGCATATGAGCACGGCGACGGACTCACTATCCGCGACCGTGTTGCATTTGCAACGGAACACGCATTGCATTCGAAGCTGGTGGACCGAAGTGACTTGACGTTCACCGGAGGACCGCAAAATGGCAGTCATCTATTGCGCGAATACCTCGAATGGCGGGGCCTTGAACCTCCCACGGAGAGTTATGCCGAAACTGGTTCCTCGTTGATCTTTGAAAAGGGTGGAATAACCTCGTTTCGACAGGTTCCGATTTACGTCAACGGGCGAATCATCTACCGCTGCGACTTTGCCATCCCGTTCGATTCGGGTCGTTGGCATCGTCGTCGTCCGCACCGCTTTCCTCCCGCAAAGTTTCTGCTCGTGGAGATCGATAGCCGACAATTTCATGACCACGACTCTGGATTCGAACGTGATCATGAGCGCGATCTGATGTACCGAATGCTTGGCTACCAGTATCTGTGCTTCACCGCACATCAGGTCCAACATCGCCCCGACTATGTGTTGAGCGTCGTGAAGTCTGTTCTGCAAGGCATTGGGGCCGCTGCCTAACCGATCCGCGCGCGTCGAGCCCTTGAACACCCAATTTTCGGCCGTTCAGATGTTCCACGTGTGGAAAATCGATGTTTCACGCGCGGGTGGGAAGTGGGGGAGACTGGTGGGCCATG
>JANMEI010000498.1:0-9025 GCA_031376865.1 Acidimicrobiia bacterium
GGTTACTAGGCCCCGATGAGCGCCCGTAGATGTAGAGACAAAAGACTACGGCTGAACAAACCGTTTCAACGCCGCGATCATTGCTGGGCTGTCAATCGCATAATCCTGCTTTGTTACGTCCTCCCCATCAAACGAAGCAACCAGTGAACACCTCCCGGACGGAGATGC
The DNA here is from genome assembly GCA_031376865.1 of Acidimicrobiia bacterium. Classification (GTDB taxonomy): domain Bacteria; phylum Actinomycetota; class Acidimicrobiia; order Acidimicrobiales; family JANYDT01; genus JANNBN01. The sequence continues at coordinate 169 of JANMEI010000498.1, forward strand.
GATTCGTATAGGGTCACCAACTGGCTTCGCCGAAAAGGCTTCGATAACGCGGAGGTTGTAGACCGCATCGAACATCTCAATCTTGTTTCCGGTCGGTTTGCCGTCGTTTTCGTATCCGTCACAGGTTGTAACCAGCGTCGCCTCAATGCGGTCTGCGCAGCCGACCAATTGAACATCACGCATCTGCTCCCATGCAGACGGAAGTTGGGGTCCGTAGATGTCATACTGAGGGGGCACACCGACGAACATCTTGATTGGATGAACGACTCCAGCCGAGTTCACATATCGTGGGCTGGCTGAGCTAGCGATGCCCTGACAGACCGCTCGAAGATCTGCATCAGATACATATCCACCGGCGGCCTTGTCTGTCCCTCCCTTGATGGTGTTGTAGGCAACGAAAGCGACGGCAACCAGGATCGGTATCAGCCAGAGGGGAAATCGGATGTTCTTTTTTGCGGCGGGACCTTGTTCGATCATCCGTCCAACCTACAAACGCTGTATCAGCTCGGTCATCAGGGAAAACCTGCAAAACGAGAGCATTGGATTCAATGCGGGTTGTCGCCCCGCGTTGCCGAGAACACCAAACAAGCAACCACGATGGCAGCGCCGAGGTACTGAATCATCGAAACCGGTTCTCCAAGTACAGCCACCGACAGAGCCACGCCAAACACCGGAATGGCGGTCAGAAACAACGCGGCTTCAGCCACCGGAAGGCTTCGTATTGCAGTGAGATACAGCCAAAACCCCAAGGCGTAGGTCAGTACTCCTGAAAATGCAGCCAACCCAACACCTGACACTCCTCCAAATGGCCATTTCACTTCGATGCCAATCAGCCTGCTCACAATCAGTATGCCTACGATAAACACCAGTGCCCATAGTTGTTGAACCAGCGCCGTGGGGGCTGGGTCACTCGTGCTCGCTTGCCGCCCCGACAGCACCACGTACAGTGCCGCCACTGCAACCGATGCAACAATCAACAGGTCTCCCACTACCGACCCTCCGGCTGTGGACCCACCAATCGACATAACGACTGACCCTGTGGTTGCTCCTATCAACACCACTATCGCCACAATTGTCGGACGTTGTTTGAACAGGAGCAGGGCGACGAGTGGCACAAATGCCGGCTCCATGCTGCTCAGCACGCTTGCACTGGCTGCGCTCGTCAATGCCAAACCAGCCAACGAGAGCTGGTATGCAATACCTGGCTCCAACAGGCCTAACCAACCCGCTCGACCCACGCCAGCAATCGTTGCTTTTGTGGTCATGCAGGCAATCGCCAAAGCGGCACACGACGCGAGAAGTTGTACCGCCAGCACCGCAGTACCTGTTGCTTGGGTCTTGTCTAACGTTGCTTTCGACATCACGGTGCCGCAGGCCCAGGCAGCGGCACTTCCCAACATCAACAGCCGAGAACGGGTCGTGGCGGTCATGAACCCACCGATAGTGAACCAACTGATTGTGTGACCGGGCAGCGCTCCTGCGGACACACTGATTCGTTGCACAAACGACAGATGTACTCTGCTTGATCGGCTGCGACCGTAAGCGCACCGAGTATGTTCTCCAGCGCTCGTTCGACATTGCTCCTATCGATCGAAGGAATCGAGGCAACTGCGCGCTGCAATACTGACCACGAAGCATCCATCGTTCGATGCCATGTTGCGACGCCTTCATGCGTGAGGTGTAAGCCCACGCTTCGACCGTCGGCACCGCCATCACGTCGCACCCACCCAGCGGCTACCAATCGGTCAACGGCACGAACTGATCCGGGATGAGACAGGCCGAGTGCAGCGCGGACCTCGGCGATTCGTTGGCCGGCGCGTTGGCCAATCGCGTTCAGCAGTGCAGCATCGCCAGCGTTCAACCCGGTTGATTCGAAGGTTGCTGCGAGGCGTTCCGTCAGCGCGCTTGCTGTCGCCCCCAGCAGGTTGGTCAAACGGTCTGTTGGGTTGTCCACCCGAACAGTTAACCAGATATATGCGTGTCGCATGCATTTAGTGCGGCGATCCACCTCCGCATGTCACTAGGAGGTGGATAGCCCGCAAAACTGCGGGCAACCTCTCTCGCAGAATCAATTCCTATTAACTGATCGGAATTGTCGGAATTATCTGTTACGGTCTCCGGCATGCAGTTTGCGATCGCCGCCTCACAGGCCACCGGAGACCCAGCTTCCCTGGTTCTGGCCGCTGCTGGAACTTTGGTCGGTCTGGTCATCGGACTGACCGGGATGGGCGGCGGCGTGCTCCTCACCCCCCTGCTCGTAATTGTGTTTGGCATCAACCCAGCAGCCGCAGTGTCGAGCGACGTGGTGGTGTCGCTGCTGATCAAACCGTTTGGGGCCGCCGTTCACCGCAAAGCCGGCACCGTCCAATGGACGATCGTGAAGTGGCTAATGGTTGGATCGGTTCCCGGCGCCGTGGCCGGAACGTTCTACGGCCACCGATACCTCGCCGACAACGAGGCGGCACTCAAAGCAGCTATTGGTATCACCCTGTTGATCGCCGGATCGCTCATGACCTACCGAATCGTCACCAGTATTCGGCTCAAGCGAAACGGCGGGGTCCCGACCGACTCGTTGCCGGTCGACTCGTTGCCGACCGCATCAGTTGCTGCCCGGCCGACTCCGACGGTAGTAATTGGGCTGGTTGGTGGGTTGTTTGTCGGCGCTACCTCAGTCGGATCGGGATCGCTCATCTTGGCCCTACTACTAGGCGTCTACCCGATGCTGAAAGCTTCACAATTAGTCGGCACCGACCTGGCACAGGCCATTCCGCTGGTTGGCGCAGCAGCCATTGCTCATTTGTTTATCGGTGATGTGGAGTTTGGGCTGGTTGCGCCACTTGTGATCGGCGCCATCCCCGGCGTCATCGTAGGTGGACTTATCTCCTCTCGAGTTGCCGATACCTGGATGCGACCAGCCATCGCAACCGTCCTCATCGGTTCGGGCTTAAAGCTCGTCAACGCTTTCTAATTCCACACCCGCTTCTCAACTCGAAGGCACACTTATGAACGCGCCCACTTCAACTCTTACCGAATCCTCGTTTGAGATTCCCACATGGCTAGAACAATCGACCCCAGCCGACATCATTCGATGGGCATCAGACACCTTTGGCGAGGGACTCGTCGTGACGTGCAGTTTCGCTGATGCAGTGCTTCCCCACCTGGTCAGTGTCGCAGCACCGCAAGCTGAAGTGGTGCTGCTCGACACGCAATACCTGTTCGCCGAAACCTGGTGGTTCGCTCGCAAACTCCAATCCGACTTAGCACTCAACTTGACGGTGATGACACCGCAGCCGAAGGTAGTTCCTGACGATCTCTGGCAAACCAACATCGAACAGTGTTGCTTTGTGCGCAAGGTCGAACCATTGCAGCGATCACTGGCGGGACGAAGCGGATGGGTGACTGGTGTACGTCGTGCCGACGCACCAACTCGAACCGCTGCACCCGTTGCTGCGTTTGATCCGTTCCGGGGTCTGTTCAAAATCAATCCGCTGGCAGCCATGAGCGATGAAGATATGACCGCGTACATACAAAAGTATGACCTGCTCCAACATCCGCTCAGTGCCAAGGGATACCCGTCAATCGGTTGCTGGCCATGCACCAACCCTGTTGCACCGGGCGCTGATCCCAGATCGGGCCGATGGCAGGGGCAAGACAAAGTCGAATGCGGATTACACAAGTGAGGTTGATGAACATGAACGCACCAGATAACGCCCGAATTTCGTTGCTCAATCGGACAACACCGTCATCATCACTCGGACAGGTTTCTCGCAGCACGGTCGGTGAACTTGTTGACGAAGCCATCTCGATCATCCGCGAAGTCACCGCAGAATGCGAACAACCGGTCCTGCTGTTCTCTGGCGGAAAAGACTCGGCGGTGTTGTTGCAATTGGCAATAGCGGCGTTTGCGCCTGCTCGTCTGCCATTTCCCATCATGCATGTCGATACCGCCCATAACTTCCCCGAGGTGTATGAGTATCGCGACTCGCTCGTTGATGAACTTGGTCTCCGTCTTGTCGTTGCGAGCGTTCAGGAATCAATCGACACCGGTCGCGTTGTAGAAGAGACGGGGCCTCGTGCCAGTCGCAACCGATTGCAGTCAGTCACACTGCTCGACGCCATTGCGACGCATAAATTCGATGCAGCCTTTGGTGGAGGACGCCGCGACGAAGATCGGGCCCGTGCCAAAGAACGAATCCTCTCGTTTCGCGATGCCACCGGCGGATGGGACCCACGCCGACAAAGGCCCGAGCCGTGGGATGTACTCAACGCCCGTATTCGCAAGGGCGAACACCTTCGGGCCTTTCCTCTCTCGAACTGGACCGAGCTTGATATCTGGTCACACATTGCGTCGACCGGCCTACAACTCCCGTCGATCTACTTCGCCCATCAACGCGAGGTCGTGAAACGTGACGGCATGCTGTTGTCCATCGGAGGTCCGGTCACCCTCGAAGCAGGCGAAACCAGCTTCGTCGAGACAGTCCGCTACCGGACGGTGGGCGACATGAGTTGCACCGGCGCCGTCCGGTCCGACGCCGTTGATGTGCACACCATCGTCGACGAAGTTGCAGCTGCACGCATCACCGAACGAGGGGCAACCCGAGCCGACGATGCAACCAGCGAGTCGGCAATGGAAGACCGTAAGCGCGAAGGATATTTCTAAGCCATGACTACCACCCTGAACCTCACCCCTACAGTCGCTACTGCTCCGTTGCGGATTGCTACAGCAGGCTCGGTTGACGATGGCAAGTCAACGCTCATTGGTCGTTTGCTGCACGACACGAAAACCATTATGGAAGATCAGTTGGCGTCGGTGGAACGGGCCAGCCATCGATACGGCGACGGTTCGTTCAACCTGGCATTGCTCACCGATGGCCTTCGCGCCGAACGAGAGCAAGGCATCACCATTGACGTGGCGTATCGATACTTTGCCACCCCTCGCCGACGGTTCATCCTGGCTGACTCCCCGGGCCATGTGCAGTACACGCGCAACATGGTGACCGCTGCGTCCAGCGCCGATGTGGCCATCGTGCTCGTCGATGCTGTCCGCGGCATTTCACCGCAAACACGTCGGCACACCTACATTGCGTCGATGCTGGGTGTCAGCCAGATCGTGGTGGCCATCAACAAGATGGACGCAACCGGGTGGGACCGCGAGGTGTTCGACAACATCGCCAAAGAACTGAACGAGTACTTAGCATCGCTCCCCCGCCAGGCACCAACGCTCACTATTCCGGTTTCTGCGTTGCATGGCGACAACATCGTTGATGCCTCGCAGCACACACCCTGGTACCACGGGCCGACGCTTCTCGATTTTTTGGAAAGTTACGCGCCCGCTCCAAGCAACCTTGCGGCACCGGCTCGCCTCGATGTGCAATGGACATTGCGGGACTACACCACCAATTTCCGAGCAGCAGCGGGGCGACTCATCGGCGGGTCACTGCAGCTCGGCGACGCAGTCACCGTTTTGCCGTCCGGACAACGAACGACTGTTGCCCGCATCGAGCGGGGCGGCGAGGAGCTTGCACATGCGGTTGCTGGTCAATCGATCAGCGTGGTGCTAGCCGACGATATCGACGCGGCTCGGGGCGACGTCATCGTCGCCCACTCAGATAGTCATCCGAAGACGGCCACACAATCTGTGGTTACTGATGTGTGTTGGATGGCTGAGACTCCGCTCCGCGAAGGCGATCGACTCTGGTTCAAACACAGCACCCGTTCAGGACGAGCAACGGTCAGCATCGTTCATCGAATCGACGTCGACACGTTGAAAGCCGAACCGGTACAAGCTCTGGAGTTAAACGACCTGGGGCGAATCGAGCTGGCCCTGTCGGAGCCCATTTTGGCCACGAGCTTTGCTGACCAACCAGAAACCGGCCGTTTGATTCTCATTGACGACCGCACCAACACCACCGCCGGGGCAGCGCTCATCGTGTAACCAACTCATCGTGTAACCATTTGTTGAGCTGAGGAACTCGCCTTCTTTACAAACTGTCAAGTACGGTGGGCAACCGATGACTTCGACTGCGGCTTCTGCTCACCCCCTTGCCTCGCGCCTCAACAACCTCGGCACCGAAACTGCGTTTGCGGTGTCGCAGGCAGCGGCTGACTGGAAGGCGAAAGGCAACCGGATCTATCCCTTCCACCTCGGCGACCTTGATTTGGCGACACCCAGCACGGTCCGTCGAGGTAGCGACGAAGCAATCAGAAACGGTAAGACCGGTTACTGCCCGGCGGCCGGAATCCCCGAATTACGTGAAGCGCTCGCCCATGACGTGGGTTCTCGACGTGGGCTCACATACAGCGCCGCCAACGTGGTCGTGCAGACAGGCGGCAAACCAGTAATTGGCAAGTTCATCCAAACGGTGATGGAACCCGGCGACGAGGTGCTCTACCCGAACCCCGGGTATCCCATTTATGAAAGCCAGATCGAGTACTTCGGGGGCACCGCCGTTCCATATAGGTACATCGAAACGCCGACTGGTTTCGCTCTAGACCTTGACTACCTTGCGGCTGCAATAACACCCCGCACCAAAGCGCTGATCTACAACGACCTCCAAAATCCGTTGTCTTCCGAAAGTTCGACCCAAGAGATGGCAGCGGTGGCAGAACTCGCCGTCAAGCACAACCTGTTCGTGTTGTCAGACGAGGCCTACTTCGAGATGCGTTACGCCGGCACGAGCACCAGCATCGCCAGCCTTCCCGGCATGCAAGAACGCACCTGCATTTTGTACACGTTCTCCAAAAAGTTCGCCATGACGGGCTGGCGCCTGGGCGCCGCTATCGCACCGACACCCATCGCCGAGATGATCACCAAACTCAATACCAACGACGAATCGTGCACCGCTCATTTCGTGCAATGGGGCGGTCTTGCTGGCATCACTGGCGATCAGTCTGAGTGCTTGGCAATGGTCGATGTCTTACGCGAACGACGCGACGCTGCAGTAGACGCGACCAACGCGATACCAGGCCTACATACGGCCCGGCCCGATGCGACGTTCTATCTATTTGTTAACGCGACGGGCGCGGTTGCTGAGAAGGGCTTCACCGACGTGGCCGACTTTGCTACCGCCGCCCTGCACAACACCGGCGTATCGTTTTGTACTCGCAAACACTTCGGCCGCCCACAACCTGGCGAAACAGAGCAGTACATTCGCTTGGCATACTCCGGGATCAGTGCCACCGATATTCGTGAAGGACTTGGCAAACTGGGCGACTGGATGAACGCGTGAAAAAGGTAGTTGTCACCGGTCGAATTCCACAGCCAGGCATCGACCTGTTACACGAAGTCGGCCACGAAGTAATTGCATGGAACAAGCCTGACCCCATCTCGCGTGACGAGTTGCTTCGCCGTGTTGCTGGTGCCCATGCCATCGTGTCGCTACTGACTGAGAAGGTCGATGCCGAGTTACTCGACGCCGCCGGGACACAGCTGCAGGTCGTGTCCAACGTTGCCGTCGGCTACAACAACCTCGATGTTCCCACCATCCAAGCCCGGGGGGCAATCGCTACCAACACACCGGGCGTGCTCACCGACGCGACTGCCGACATCGCCATGTCACTGATCTTGATGTCGACCCGTCGCCTCGGCGAGGGCGAGCGCCTCATTCGATCAGGCGAGCCGTGGCAGTGGGGTATGTTCATGATGTTGGGCACCAGCATCCAAGGCCGCCGCCTCGGCATCATTGGAATGGGCGCCATTGGCGCCGCCACTGCTCGCCGAGCCAAAGCATTCGGGATGGAAATCGCGTACTCCAATCGGCGCGAGATTCGTCCTGACCTGGCTGCCGAGTTAGGAGCCGTCCGGCTCAGCTTGGACGAACTGTTAAGCACCAGTGACATCGTGTCGATTCATTGCCCATACTCCCCCGAAACCCATCACCTGATGGGTGCAGCCCAGTTTGCTGCGATGCGCCCCGATTCGTTTTTGATCAACACCGCGCGCGGGCCGATTGTTGACGAAGCTGCTCTCGTGGCCGCGCTTGAAGCTGGGCAGTTAGAGGGCGCCGGGCTTGACGTTTTCGAGAACGAGCCGACGGTTCATCCGGGCCTACTGGGTCGCAACGACGTAGTGCTCATTCCGCATCTGGGTTCAGCGACGGTTGAGACACGAACGGCAATGGCAACGTTGGCAGCGCGCAACACGTTGGCTGTGCTGCGAGGCGAACCTGCGATCACCCCAATCTGACCCATTGCCTTCAGTTAACGTGGCGTGGTGCACCCACTTGTGGCAACGGTTGTCGAATCATTTCAACCCCTCGCCAACCCGGAAGCCGCTGCCAAGATGGCCGCATACATGCGGGACCAGTTCCCGTTTCTCGGCATCAGCGCTGTAGCGCGCGACAACGTGTTGAAGCCGTTGTACAAGACCTGGAAACCATCGTCCAAGGACGAGCTCCGCACCGTGTCGTTGCAACTGTGGGCACTGCCCGAGCGTGAGTACCAATACGCAGCCGGACGGTTGCTGCGACGTTACGCCGGCAAAGTCGAGCCCGACATTTTGACCACGCTGACCGAATGTGCACAGACGAAAAGTTGGTGGGACACGGTCGACGAGTTGGTCCACGGTGTTGGCGATGTGGCCCTGAACCATCCGGAGACGATTTCCACCATCGAAAGCTGGATCGAGCATGACGACTTTTGGCTGGCCAGAATGGCGATTTTGCACCAACTGAGCCACCGGAAACCGGATCTGAATCGTCTCGCCCGGTTGTGTCTGGCCCGGGCGCACGACAACGAGTTCTTTGTCCGCAAAGCAATTGGCTGGGCCCTTCGCGAAGCTTCACATCGCAACCCGGAGTGGGTGGCGACGTTCATTGAGACCCACAGAGACGTGTTGTCGCCGTTGAGTAGGCGTGAG
>JANMEI010000527.1:0-1709 GCA_031376865.1 Acidimicrobiia bacterium
GGGAAGGCGAACCATGATGCCGTCGTCGCTCCAAATGGCACGAACTTCCATGCCCAGTCGCTCGCGTACTTTCTGTTCGATCGCCATGGCCCAGGGGGCATGAACTTGCGCCCCGAAGGGCGACAACAGACAGAGCTGCCAGTCGCCTAACTCGTCACGAAAACGTTGGATGACCAGTTGCCGGTCGGTGGGCACCACTCCCCCGGTGGCTTCTTTTTCTTCGTCTACATACTGACGAAGGTTTGACGTAGCAAGTGGGTCAAGCGCGTAATGTTCGGCCAGTGTCTCGTCGGTGAGTTCGCCAGTACCAAGCGCGCGTACAAACACTCCGATGGCTTTACCTAGCTCGTAGGGGCGGCCCAGTTTGTCGCCATGCCAGAACGGCATCTTGCCGGGGACACCTGGGGCCGGGGTCACAATGACTTTATCGGGGGTGATGTCTTCGATTCGCCATGTCGACGCGCCCAGCAGGAAGGTTTCACCCACTCGGCTTTCGAACACCATTTCTTCGTCGAGCTCGCCAACCTTGGTGCCTTCGGGCGTGGTGACCGAATACAGGCCTCGATCGGGAATAGTGCCGCCACTGGTGATGGCCAGTAGTTTGGCGCCGGGCCGGGCCGTCAGGTTTCCGGTGAGTCGATCCCAGGTAATGCGGGGGCGCAGTTCGGCAAACTCATCGGATGGATATCGGCCAGCTAACAGGTCAAGCAGATGGTCCAACATGTCATCGGAGATGTCCGAAAACGGATATGCACCTCGGGCCATAAGCGCTACATCGGCAACGGTTGATCCTTCGTCGGAGGTGGCCACCAACGCCACGATCTGTTGGCACAACACGTCGATGGGATTGCGCGGCACTTTGGTTGCTTCAACTGCGCCAGCAAACATACGGTTGGCAACGACGGCTGAGGAGATCAGGTCGTTGCGAAACTTCGGAAAGATTCGTCCTTTCGAGGGTTCACCCACTTGGTGTCCGGCGCGGCCGATTCGCTGCAAGCCGCTGGCCACGCTCGATGGTGCTTCAACCTGCACGACCAGATCGATTGCACCCATATCGATGCCAAGTTCCAGCGACGAGGTAGCAACCAATGCGGGAAGACGTCCGGCTTTCAGGGCCTCTTCGATGTCCAGTCGTTGCTCACGCGCAATAGAACCATGATGAGCACGTACCAACTCTTCGCCCGCTAACTCGTTCAGCTTCGCCGCCAGGCGTTCCGACAGACGCCGCGAGTTGACAAAGATCAACGTGCTGGTATGTGTACGTATAAGTTCGAGGAGTTGCGGATAGATGGCCGGCCAGATTGACTGGCGCTGCTCGGGGTCGCCGGCTGCTGCACCGTTCATGACCGGTTGGCCATCGGCGTCAAGGATGGGTTTTCCTAACTCGCCCATGTCTTGCACGGGAACAACTATTTGGAGTTGCAGCACTTTTCGAACACCGGTGTCAACCACGGTGACGGGCCGTGCGCGCCATTCGTTGCTAACGCCGTGCTGGTGCCGGCCACCTAAGAATTTGGCAACTTCTTCTAACGGTCGTTGCGTGGCCGAGAGACCAATTCGTTGCGGTGATGGATTACCGGCCGCGGCGATCAGTTGTTCCAATCGCTCTAACGACAGGGCCATATGTGCGCCGCGCTTGGTGCCAGCCAACGCATGGATCTCATCGACAATGATGTACTCAACGGTGTTCAGCACCGATCGAGCCTGGC
>JANMEI010000549.1:0-2489 GCA_031376865.1 Acidimicrobiia bacterium
GCGCCCAAGGATTTCTTGCACTGCAAGCGCCGGAACAATTCGGAGGCGGCGGAACCGATGACTTTAGGTTCAACGCCATCATCGCTGAAGAGCTCATGTACTCGGGTTTTGGAGGCGCCGGCCTCGGCCTTACCCTCCACAACGACATCACCCTTCCCTATTACTTGGAACTAGCCAATGCCGAACAGCAAGCGCGCTGGCTACCTGGCATCTGCTCTGGTGAATTCATCACCGCGATTGCGATGACCGAGCCGGGTATCGGATCAGACCTGGCATCAATGTCTACGACAGCGGTCCGAGATGGCGATCACTACATCGTCAATGGTTCCAAGACATTCATCACCAACGGAATCAACTCCGATCTGGTGATTACCGCCGTCAAAACGGATCCATCCCAAAAACATAAAGGCATCACCCTGTTGGTGTTGGAACGTGGGATGGCTGGTTTCGAGCGTGGTCGCAATTTGGAAAAGATCGGTCAGCACAGCCAAGACACCGCCGAAATGTTCTTCACCGATGTGCACGTACCAGTGGCCAATCGATTGGGTGACGAGGGCCAAGGCTTCACCCTGCTCGTTCGAAACCTTGCCCAAGAACGACTTTCAATTGCTATTGCGGGCATCGCTGCCGCGCAAGCTGCACTCAACTGGACGCTTGATTACACCAAAGACCGCAAAGCCTTCGGCCAGCCCATTGCGCAGTTCCAAAACACCAAGTTCAAACTGGCCGAAATTGCTACCGAAATAGAAGTCACGCAGGCGTTCGTTGATCGCTGTATCACCGAGTTGAACGACGGCAAGCTGTCCGTTGAAGAAGCAGCTATGGCCAAGTGGTGGTGCACCGAACTTCAGAAGCGCACGGTAGACACATGCGTGCAGTTACACGGCGGCTACGGCTACATGCTGGAGTATCCAATTGCCCGTGCGTATGCCGATGCCCGCATCACCACCATCTACGGCGGCACCACCGAGATCATGAAAGAAATCATTGGCCGCAAACTCATCGGCTAATCCTCGGAATCAGCGCACCACAGGCCGCCCGAGCAGTTGATATTGCGACAGATTCCTTAAATTTCCGAATCATCTTTGGATTGCTTGCGGATCTCTCGAAGAACACGCACCATAGAGACTAGTTATGCCGTTGGTCACGTTGACGGGTGACCAGAAAGGTCTTCGACATGTCGCAGGTTACCTCGCACGCTACGCCGGTCACTATCCGCCCAAAGTCGTCGTTCCAGCTCACCGATCGCATCAATCTGGACACCGGCACGGTTTTTGCCTCCGGGGTGCAAGCGATCGCCCGCATTCTGGTGGAGCAACTGCGCGTTGATCGCATAAACGGACTTCGAACAGCGGCATTCGCCTCCGGATATCCGGGCTCGCCGCTGGCATCGCTTGACCGGGAACTGGCCACGGCAGCGAAGCTGGTCACTGGCGAGTTACCGTTCGTGTTTCAACCCGGCCTCAATGAGGAATTGGCCGCGACCGCCGTGATGGGCAGCCAATTGGCACAGTCCCACGGCGAAGCTCAGTATGACGGCGTCATCGGCCTGTGGTTCGCCAAGGCCCCAGGTTTAGATCGAGCATGCGACGCGATCAGGCACGCCAACATGGTCGGCACGCATCCCCTCGGAGGAGCGTTGTTGGTGGTCGGCGATGATCCAGCGGCAAAGTCATCGACACTCCCCAGCAGTTCCGATGCCACGTTGATCGACCTTCACGTCCCCATGCTGTGTCCGGTTGATGTGCAGGACGCATTGGATTTGGGTCGTCATGGCATCGCCATGTCACGCATGTCAGGCCTGTGGTCGGGCCTGAAGGTGGTCACCGCTATTGCCGATGGAACGGCCACGATCAGCCTCGATCCGATGCGAGTGCGCCCGACCGTTCCCGAATGGTTAGTGGATGGAAAACCGTGGAAACCAACCCCAAATGCCCGGATGGTTCCGCCGTACAACCTGACCATGGAAAAAGAGATGGTCGAGGTTCGCATTGAAGCAGCGAAAGCCTACGGCGCAGCCAACGAGTTGAACCGAGTCACGATTGACCCAGGCTCATCAGCGCGCATAGGAATTGCTGCTTGCGGTTATACGGCAAGCGAAGTTCGCGAAGCGCTTGGTCGATTGGGGCTGCGCTCTGAGTCAGACATTGCCGGGGCAGGTATTCGTCTGATGGTGCTGCGAATGCCGTATCCGTTGGAATCATCTGTGATCAAACGTTTCTGTCACGGGCTTGAAGAAGTGATCGTCGTTGAAGACAAAAATCCGATGTTGGAATGGTTAGTGAAAGACGCACTGTGGGGTTCGGCGGAGCGGCCAAACATCGTGGGCAAAAACGATCTCGACGGCACTCCCCTCTTTCCACGCGCTGGCCATCTCGACGCGGATGAAATATTGGCCCCGCTACGCCGCCGACTGCGCGTGCACCTCGGAGACGACCGGCTTGCTCCGCTACCCCCAGCGCCTCGCGAACGGATCGCACTCGAAGTAT
>JANMEI010000557.1:0-2804 GCA_031376865.1 Acidimicrobiia bacterium
CCGGCGATGGCCGACGCCACCGAGCTGATGGCCGCGCTGCCCAGACCACAAGGGATAACCTATGTGGGCTTGGTATTGAACGAAAAGGGACTGGACCGTGCTGTTGCGGCCGGCGTCCACGAGGTCAACTGCGTCACCCTCACATCAGACACCTTTGCGCAGCGAAACCAAGGTGTCACCGCCTTCGAGTCTGTCGAGGTATGGGGCCGCATCGCCCGTGCTGCTGCCGCAGCAGGCATGCCAGCATCGGTCATCATCAGCGCCTCGTTTGGCTGCCCGTTCGAAGGCGACATCCCGACGGCGCGAGTCGTTGAATTGGCCGATCGTTCTTTACAGGCAGCGGCTGACGCAGGGTGCCTGCCGGTTCGGTTGGTGTTAGCCGACACCATCGGCGCTGCCGCTCCCGGCATGGTGATCGAACGGTGCGAAGCCGTACGCGAACTTACCGATGCCGCTGGCGTGCCGCTGGGCGGCCACTTTCACGACACTCGCAACACCGGCGTAGCAAACGCGTGGGCTGCGGTGACTGCTGGCGTGACCATGTTGGAAGCATCAATCGGAGGTATCGGGGGATGTCCGTTTGCACCAAACGCTACCGGCAACGTGGCTACTGAAGACATCGTGTTTTCCCTCGAACGGTCTGGGGTTTCAACCGGGCTCGACCTCGCCAAACTGCGCGAAACCACGCTCTGGCTTGGCGAACAATTAGGTAGGCCGTTGCCGTCAGGATACTCAGCCGCAGGTCCGGTGCCCGTAGGACCGCTGCAGTGACCGGCCCGCTGACCGGTGTAACGCTGATCGAGATGGGCCAGCTCATTGCTGGCCCATTCTGCGGGCAGCTGATGGCGGACTACGGCGCCGACGTCATCAAGATCGAAGACCCCGGCAAAGGTGATCCGCTGCGCGACTGGGGCCTCGACAAATTCGCCAAAGACGACCCCAACGCCCAGCCGCTTTGGTGGCCCATAGTGGCACGCAACAAACGTTGCATTACCACCAATCTTCGTGACCCTCGTGGTCAACAACTGGTGCGCGACCTGATTGCCAATGCCGACGCTCTTTTGGAGAACTTCCGTCCCGGAACGCTGGAACGCTGGGGCTTGTCACCCGACGAGTTGTGGAAGATCAACCCGCGGTTGGTAATCATCCGCGTGTCTGGTTACGGCCAAGACGGCCCGTATTCATCAAGGCCCGGGTATGCCAGCGTGGGCGAAGCCATGGGTGGCATTCGCTACCTGATGGGCGATCCTGGGTCTCCTCCATCGCGTGCCGGCATTTCGCTAGGTGATTCATTGGCCGCCATGTTTGCGTGTCTGGGTGGCCTCGCCGCAATCATCAGCGCGCGTACCACTGGGCGAGGTCAGGTTGTTGACTCATCGATTTATGAATCTGTTCTCGGGATTATGGAATCACTCATTCCTGATTTTGTCTTGGCCGGGCACACCCGTGAACGCAGCGGTTCCAAACTGACGGGCATTGCACCATCCAACGTGTACCCCACCGCCGATGGACGCATGATCATCATTGCCGCCAACCAAGACACGCTGTTCAAACGGCTGTGCGAGGCGATGGGTCGGCCAGAATTGGCAACGGATCCTCGATATGTGGATCATGCTGCTCGGGGCGTCAACCAGGACGAGTTAGACAACCTGATCGCCCACTGGTCGGTCACGTTGCACGCTGACGAGTTACTCGAAAAGCTACGAGCCAACGACGTGGTGTGCGGCGACATCTATCGGGCCGTCGACATGTTGGCTGACCCTCAGTTCGCCGCTCGCAAGTCGATCATCAACGTTAACGATCAACACGGCAATCCCATCCCTATGCAAAACGTGTCACCTCGCTTTGTAGGTACACCTACTACTGTGCGTTGGACAGGCCCATCACTTGGTCAGCACACCAACGAAGTGTTGACAGAAAAATTGGGCCTCACTACTGATGCAATCGAAACACTTCGGCTAGACGGCGTTGTGTAGATCGCTGGCATCACACGTAGCTGGGTTGGCCGAATCCGACCGGGACGTCCGTCCACGACTGAGGAATGTCGATGTTCAGCACGCCGTGAGTTCCGCCTAGTCCATTTTCTTCAGTCTCTCGAAGGTCGTAGTCATCTTCGTCAAAGAACCTTCCCTCCTCGGCAAGATATCGAAACTGATACCGACCCGGAGTGAGTTCGACGGTGACCCAACGAAATCCGCGTTCGTTGGTCACTAATGGATGAGCAAACGGGTCCCAGCCGTTAAACGAACCGACCACGGACACAGCTTCGTTGGAGGACAACTCGAACGTCACAAACGCCGAACTGGTAGATGGCTCGATCTCGATCATGACTGACTCCTGTGTAGTTCTGGTGACTGTTTCGTTCGTTTTCACCGTATCGATCGCAACGACAAACCACTAGAGCGTGCGGACTAACAGTGGGTGAACATCTGATGACGCCTGCTTTGCAGATGCCACCTGTCCGCCTTCGTTGTGACACACAACTTGGGCACGATCGGAATGAGTCAACACCTCAGGAGCAACTGTGCCAGACACCGATCCACCTTCATCAGCATCACCGAACGCCAGCAGCACTGCTGGCAACGTCAGCAATCTCAGCAATCTCACCGTCATCATGTTGGTCATCGCCATCGGCGCACTGATCCTGTCGGTCATCGCTATCACTCGGCAATCAAGCACTGCGTCGTTAGTGAACGCCGCAGTGTTGCGGGGCAATAGCGATTTGACCCCGGCGGCATCACTATCGACACCGATGTTTGGATCACGCAGTATCGCCACTGAAGGGACGGCGATGGACCTGATCC
>JANMEI010000559.1:0-14192 GCA_031376865.1 Acidimicrobiia bacterium
GGTGACGTCATCAACTGCAATTCGTCAAGCCGTTAGACGGATACCGCCCGACGCCAGTCCGATGGATGCGCTGCTTGCCGGCTGTATCGGTTGGCTCGACGCAGTTAAGGATCCAGCCATTCATCGGATCTTATTTGTCGATGGTCCAACCGCGCTTGGGTGGGATCGTGTGCGTGCGCTGGAGGAGGCCACGAGTCTGGGACTGATGCGCGCCGGTGTCGCACGGGCCGTGAGGGTCAAGGAAATATCGGTGCCATCCGTCGACCTCACCGCTCGCTTACTTAATGGGCTGCTGGCCGAGGCCGCTCTGACACTTCAAGGTGCAAACGCTGCACGTCGTCGTGATGTCCGCGCTGTGGTAACCGCAATGGTGAGGGGCCTGCTGACGCCTTGATATCTAGTTGCTATCAATCTGATAGAAACGGGAGATGAGCAACTCCAAAGCCTCGTTGACGCCGTTGTATGTGCGCATTCCCGAAGCTCAGGCGAAGCGGATCGAACTGTTAGCAGTGGCCCTCGGGCAGTCAAAGCAACAGGTCGTCACCGAGATCCTGGGTTCCGGCCTGACCGAGAACGGCTCGGACGACTCCGCGCCCGGTGCCACCGACGTGTTGACGTTGGATCAGACAGCCACGCTCCTCGGTGTTTCTGCTGAGGCGGTGGAAGATGCGGTTCGGACCGCCGCGTTGCCGGGTCGATTGATTGGCGGACAGTGGCGCTTTGCGAAACAAGCGGTGCTGGCGTGGTTAGCGATGCCTGACCCAAGTTTGAAGACTCGTCCCGGGTTTACCAGCAAGGCTGCGAAATGAGTAGCACCTTGCGTCCGTTTCGGTTCAGCATGAGCGGAACCGAGTGGGGCCCGCACGAGTCGGGCACTGATCAGCGCGCATATCTTCAGAGCGAGGCGACCAGGGCGGAAGCCGCTGGTTTCGATGTGCTGACGTTCGCTGACCACACGGTGCCTGGGATGCGACCACCGCTGACCACCGTTTTGTGCGCAGCGGAGGCAGTGCGCTCGTTGCGATTTGGCACCATGGTGTTGAACAATGACTTTTGGAATCCGTTGTTGCTCGCTCGCGAAGTTGCCACCATCGCTGCACTGACCGGCGGCCGCTTCGAGTTAGGTATCGGCGCTGGACACGCAAAGCCGGACTATGACAATGCCGGTCTGCAATACGACCCACCGAGCGTGCGTGTTGATCGACTGGCTGAAGCCCTGCCGCTGTTACAGCAGCTACTGCGTGGAGAAACGGTGACACATCAGGGAGCGCACTATTCGATGGTTGATGCCAACACCGGATTGCCTGAAGGCGCCACCCCTCGAGTGCCCATTCTGATTGGTGGCAACGGGACGAGAGTAATGCGCCTTGCTGGACAATATGCAGACATAGTAAGTCTGAGCGGTTTGGTTCGTAATATTGACTTTGGACATGCGCATCAACCCGATTGGACAGTTGACTATCTCGACGGGCGAATTGAGTTGGTGCGAGCGGCGGCGGGATCGCGCTTTGCCGACATCGAACTGAACGTGTTGATGCAATGGGTGTACGAGACCGATGACCGTCAAGCGGCTGCAACCGGGTTCTGCAAAGAGGTTGAGCCGTTGGGTATTCATCTGTCGGTTGAAGATGCGATGAACACGCCGTTCCTGTTGTTTGGAACCATCGAGGAAATGGCCGCCAGCCTGCATAACAGCCGTGAACGCTTTGGCATCAGCTACTTCACGGCGCGCCCAGATGGGTTTGACACCATGGCAAAGGTCATCGCTTACGCACGGAGCTAGTTGACCCTCGTGTTGCACCACGCTAGTGGAGGCTGATTCCGCAGTCCCTCGCTTGGCGATCTTGTTCATCGGCTCAAATGCGATTTCGTCGGTTGGTGACTGGGCGTCAAGGATGGCCCTCACGTTCGCGCTGCTCGACTCGTCGAACCCCGGCAAACTGGCTGTGGTTACGGCCACCCGAGAAATTGCTGCGACCTTGTCAGTGCTACCGGGTGCGGTAATCGCCGATCGACTCCACCCAAAAAGGTTGCTCATCGCATGCAACGTCCTTCGCGTCATGTCGCAGGTAGCGGTCGCAGCCGAGTTCGGGTTCGGCGGTGGTAAATGGTACGTGCTCGCTGTGCTGGTCGCCGTATCGGGTGTTGGGATGGGGCTATCCCGGCCGGCTTCGACAGCCTTGATCCCGGTTGCGTTCTCCGGCGATCATGTGCAACAAATGCATGCTTTGAACGGAGTCGGGTTGAACCTGGTTGGAGTAATCGATGGCGCGCTCGGCGCGCTCATCTACCGAAATCTTGGCGCGTCGATTGCGTTGTGCATCGATGCGGCGAGCTTCCTGGTCGCTGCAGTGATGGTGTTCAGCATTCCGGTGCGTCACGTAGTGGCTGAACACAACGGTTGGGGTCTACGGTCCGTGATGGACGACATTGGTAAGGGTTGGAACGAGGTGTGCTCTCGGCGCTGGCTCGTCCTGATGCTTGGCAACGCGAGCGCCTACCACATGGTCGCGATGCCCTGCTTGCTCGTGCTCGGCCCCACCGCCCTTAACGAGCGCGGTTCGGGGTCCGCCAAGTGGGCAATAGTGCTTGGAGCTGATGCTCTCGGGTCGATCGTAGGTGGACTTATTGCTAGTCGGATCCACAGTCGAGCGCCAATGGTAGCCGTGTGCCGTCTCGTGTTGGTGTCGAGCGGATGGTTGTTTGCACTGGCATTCGGCCTGCCCGTCGCCGGCGTGGCTTTCTTTGCGTTTACTGCCGGTATCGCACTGAACGTTGCGGAGCCGGTCTGGCTCGGGTTCATCCAACATCATATCCCCGAGGGGATGATGGCGAGAGTGAGTTCCTTCGACTGGTTTGTTTCTCTAGCCCTTTCGCCGATTGGCTTCTTCCTTGCATCCCGCTTGCAGAGCGATGGCGGCCCCGAACGGCCACTGTTCCTTGCTGGATTAGTCGTGGTAATGGCCAACGGGCTGACCATGTTGGTACCCGAAGTCCGGCGTCAGCGGGGTAGTGAGACGGAAGTCAGTTGACCGTGATGGGGATGGACGCCAACGTGGGGTTGGGTGACGCTGCCTCGGTTGAGTAGCGCAACTCGTACTGACCCTTTTCTTTCGGTGCGGTCAACGTTCCTGGGTTGCCTTGATTTGTGTAGAAGTACGTCAACCAGGTGCCAATCGGCGCACCCTTTTTCACGATCAACACGTAGTCGCCCACGTTGTTGGGACCGGTCCACTTCACTTGGAAATCTGCTCCGGCTTTCACCGTTGCAGGTGCAGTCAAACCGAACGTTGCGGCCGTCAGAGTGATCGGCCGCGATGCCAACGTTGGGTTGGGCGACTTTGATTCCGACGAGTATCGCAGCTCGTATTCGCCCGGCAGCGGTGGTGTTTCCACCCTCACCGGATTGCCTTGGCTGGTGTACGCGTACTTCACCCACGTGCCAACCGGGGCACCCTTCTTCACAATCAAGATGTAGTCACCAGCGTTGTTCGGCCCGGTCCACTTCACCGTGACGGGAGAGCCAGCCGCGACCGACGCAGGAGCGTCAAGACCGTAGGCGGCAGTCACCACTTTGATCGGGCGACTAGCCAGCGTCTTCTTCGACGTGTCGTTGGAATATCGCAACTCATACTCGCCCGAATCAATGGGCATGGCGATACTCACCGGGTTACCTTGTGATGTGTACTTATAGTCAAGGAACGTGCCTTCCGGCGCACCCTTCTTCACTACGGTGACATAGTCGTAGGTGTTGTTCGGGCCGGTCCACTTCACCTGCACCGGGGCTCCACCAACGGCTTCAGCAACGGCATCAAGCGATGCGGTGGTTCGTTTCGCGGTGAACGGCGTGCTGCGTCCAATGACGCGCGATGAACCATCGGGGTTGGCTGCGTGATAGCGCAACTCCAGCGGGACCTCAATATCGGGGATATTCAGCTCGACAGATCCGGTGGCACCACTGACATAGCGAGAGTCGTAGTACTGCCCATCGGGTTGTGACTTGACGACGATCGCCACCCAATCGGTCTTGTTTTTGTTCGGCGCTCCGCTGAACATCGCAGTCAACCTAGCGCCGGCGATGGCGGGCTTCGGGGTGAAGTCCAACTTCACTGGCGCGATAGTGCCAATCTCGAAGGTGAAGGCGTTGGCCGCGCCGACCGCAATGGTCAAACCTGAGAACGTCTGTGTACCAGATTCGGCTGATTGCACCTCGGCGGTGTACACGCCCGGCGCCAGCTCGCCTTTGTACGAGGTACCCAGTGCTGAGAACGACGTCGACTGTTTGGTGATGTTGACAAACGCAACCTTGGCCGAACCGGTGACCCCTTTACCGGCCGAGGTCAACGTGACGGTGACAGGAAGTTTTGCAGTGGCCGGTTTGGCAACACCAGCGGTAGCCCGTCCGATTGCCGCAGCAAGTTCGGCTGCAGTCTTGGTGTTCTCGAACGTGCCAAGACCTTCAAACGATTTGCGAGCTGCTTCGTCAAGGTCGATGCCAACGATGCGAAGATCGACGGTGATCCCTCGCGCCTTGAATGCTTCGAGTGCCTTCTTCAAATCGCCATCGCATGACTCGATGCCATCGGTGACTAAGACCACCAACTTCCGACTTTTGTCGATAGGAAAGTCGAGTGCTGCTTGTTCGAGCGAATACGCGATTGGTGTGGATCCCTTTGGCTGCGTCTTGGTTACGGTGTCGGCCAATTCTTTGCGTGCAATGCCTTTCAGCGGCAGCACCAACTTACTATCTACACATGCTTCTTTGGTTCCCGCCTTCGCTGTTGCTCCATAGATGCGAAGGCCCACGTTGAGGTCGGGGTTTTCGGGGATCTGCGCAATGAACGTTGTGAGCACTTCTTTAGCAGCAGCGATGCGCGTTCCACCGGTTGATAATTGTGCATACATACTGCCGGACGCATCGAGGATCATTTCCACGTATGTCGTCGAGGTGGGTGTGGCCGGCTTTGTTGTGGTTGTGGCCGGCTTCGTCGTCGTTTGCGCTCGTGCACCTCCGTTCAACACCAGCAGAGAGGTAAGGGCAACAGCAACTGTGATCCGTTTCACGTTCCCTTACTAACAGAACTTCAGTCCACTTGAAACCAGTCGTTACGACCAGACCAGGCCCACATCTGCAACTTTTCCTTTTCGCAACAGCTTCAGGTCAGCGAAGTAGTTTTGCTGCAACTTCCAGGGCAGTGCGGCGCCTTGCTTGGGGAGCAGATCAAGTGATCGTTGGAAGTAGCCGGAGGAGAAGTCGACGAATGATTCGACACCAACCGCGTTTGCATCGGCCATAACCATCTTTTTGCCGTTGGCATCCATATGGCGCAGCACCCGGCACACATAGTCAGACGTCAGGTCGGCTTTTAGCGTCCACGAGGCGTTGGTGTAGCCAAACCACATGGCGTAATTGGGCACGCCGCTGAGCATCACGCCTTTGTGCAGCACCGTGTCGCCCGGTTCAACCTTGCGACCGTCGACGATCGTTTCCACACCGCCCAGCATCTGCAGGTTCAGACCGGTTGCGGTCACGATGATATCGGCCGGCAGTTCACGACCGTCTGTCAGGCGAACACCGTTGGCAGTGAAGCGGTCGATTGTTGCGGTGGTGATGTCAACTTTTCCTTCGCGCATGTTGCGAAACAAGTCGCCATCGGGCACCAAACACACACGCTGATCCCATGGGTTATAGCTAGGGCTGAAGTCGGGTGCGTTGAAGTGCGACCCCAGTTCGGCCTGAAGACCCTCTGTGAACTTAGCTTTAACTTTTTCTGGTTTGGACTTA
This sequence comes from Acidimicrobiia bacterium, assembly GCA_031376865.1. Lineage (GTDB taxonomy): Bacteria > Actinomycetota > Acidimicrobiia > Acidimicrobiales > JANYDT01 > JANNBN01. The sequence continues at coordinate 5,786 of JANMEI010000559.1, forward strand.
GCCAGCTTGTAGAAGAAGGCTCCCAAACGAACGTTCTTCTGGCGGATGATCTTGTATGCAAGTTTCTCGGGCAGTCGCTTTCGCAATGCAGTTGCTACTGCGTCTTGCGAGGGTCGAGACACCATGTAACTAGGCGAGCGCTGCAGCATGGTGACGTGTTCGGCGCCGCCATCGGCCATGGCCGGCACCATGGTGACCGCCGTTGCTCCACTGCCGATGACCACCACCCGCTTACCCTTGTAGTCAAGATTCTCGGGCCAATGTTGCGGATGCACCACGGTGCCGGTGAACTCGTTGCGGCCCACAAACTCCGGCGTGTAGCCCGGGTCATAGCGATAGTAGCCACCGCACATGAAGATGAACGCTGCCGACACGGTGACAGGGTTTCGGGAACCATCTGCTTGCTTATGGTTCAACGTGATCGTCCATCGAGCATCGTCGCTGTTCCATTCGGCTCGCTCGACGTGGTGCTCAAACCTGATGTGCTGTTCCAGTTGATGCTCGGCCACCGTTTCGCCAAGGTAAGCCTTGATGGCAGGGCCGTCGGCGATGGCTTTTGGGTGCGTCCACGGTTTGAAATCAAAACCCAGGGTGTACATGTCCGAGTCGCTTCGAACACCGGGATAGCGGAACAGATCCCATGTTCCGCCAATGCGAGGGCGTCCCTCGATGATGGCAAACGTTTTGCCGGGGCATTCCTCCTGCAGACGGACTGCTGCCCCAATGCCAGAAATCCCAGCACCCACGATCAGCACATCAAGTTGTTCCATGGAGCCACGGTAGCGCCCAGCTGCTGCGTTTCCAGAACCGAAACCCGGGTCAACCGCAAGTGCTGGCAAGTAAAAGGATAAATTGGTGCATGGCTTGGCGGAGCGAACACATCACGATCACCGACCCGTCGCTGGACATGATTGATATTCGTTGCCAAGACGACTGCGACCTTGCACTGTTTGTTGATGGGCAACCGGTGATCTATGACTGGGGCGACGGCGAAGGCACGGTTGCGCGGTACCTGCTCAGGGCTGGGGCGGCTGAATTCGAAACGGCCTTGACCTCGTTGCGACACGTGTTGGATGGCAACCTAGACCCAGACCAAACGATGGAGTCCCAGCTACAGGTGCTGATGGAACTGTTCGCACCTGGTCACTACCAACTGACCATGAAGGCGCTTGAGTTTGTTCCGCAATATCAAGAGTTCTCGACCTCATGGGATTCGACAACTGACGCTCATCACTACTACCCGTACGCCGGATCAACGCTGTACACACAACCCTCCGATCGACTTGATCATCTGCGAATCGAGTACTTCCGTCGTTTGATGACTGCAGGTAAACGACCCATCGTCATCCTGGCCGGCGTGACGAATGGTTGGAGCGATTTCGTGATCGACGGGCACCACAAATTACATGCGTATAGATCACGGCGAATTGCGCCAGTCGTTATCTTCATCGCCCGCCTGGACCCTCGTCCGATAGAGGTCGGGGATCTCGATTCAGTACTTCGCAATCACAACATACGTGAAGCACACCGAAAGCGCTCCACGCCATGAATCGATGTGCCGGTTTCATTGCCGCTGGTGCGGCGGGCAGAAAGCTACTCAGGCGACCAGTTCGAAGACCAAGTCGACTTCGGCGGTGACATCAGCCGAGCCGGGGGCAATAGGTACGCCGGCATCGGCAACCTTCCCTCGTTCGAACTGGTACAACACTGGCGCGTTCACGATTGACGACGAGTTGATGATTCGCAGCGCACCAACTTTCACACCAGCAGCAGTGGCAAGTTGCTCGGCCTGCGCCTTGGCATTCTCCACCGCTTTGATTCGTGCCGCCTTCATCGCAGCTGAATCGTCTGACAATCCAAATGACAGGTTTTGCAAACGCAACGAATCTCCAGCGGCACCAGCAGCGGCATCGATCACCGGCCCGACTTTGGCCAACTCGGTCACCGTAACCGTCACCAAGTTCGACACTTGGTAGCCAACGATTTTGGTGCCCTTCTCGTCGTAGCGCGGATTGACGGACAGTTGGCTGGTTTGCACGTTCTTGTCGGCGACGCCGTTGACTTTCAACAGTTTGATCAACTCGGTTGCTTTCGTGTTGTTGTCACGCATCGCTACTTGCGCGGTGGGCGCATCGGTTTCGATACCGATCGTTAGCGTGGCCTTGTCAGGCGTCTCTGAGGCAGTGCCAACTCCATGCACATTGATCGACTTCGTCGACGCAGGCGCCGTAATCGAACCGACGGCTGTAACGGAACCAACGGCACCTGTGGCGGCGGGGGTGTTGCCCGGCCCACAGCCGGTGAGTGCAAGACCCACAGGAACGATCAGAAGAGCGGTGAGGACTGTGGAAGAGATTCGGTTCATGCAGGTACGACGTAACCCGACAAACCGATAGTTCCGTGAGTTTGCGTTACCAGGGTTAGGTATACAACTTCGAACTCACATTACGTTGCGGGTCGACTGCTCCAAATGTTGCGAGCGCGTTGTGCCATCGTCGTCGCTTCGAACGACTCGCACATTGCTTCGAACGCATCGGTTGGACCATCCCAACGCAAACCATCGACGCCGTTCGGCAATTCGATGGCGTCATTGCGAGTGGTGGCGATCAAGCGAAACAGCAGCGCTTCTTCACGCTTCTCAACAAACGTGGCTGCCAACTTGGGTGCGCCACGCAAACCAGGCACATCCCACGCCGAAGGCATCTCGGGAATAGCTTCTAAGTGCCCATATCGTGAGAGCACAGCAGCCGCCGTCTTTGCTCCCCAACCAGGAAGGCCAGGGAAACCATCAGCGGCATCACCGACGAGCGCAAGGAAATCTGGGATCGATTCAGGTGGCACACCAAACTTGTCAATGACACCTTGGTGATCAATGAGCGCCCGTTTGCGGCGGTCATATTGCACCACTCGCTTGCCAACCACACACTGACCAAGGTCCTTATCGGGGGTAAGGATCAGTACCTGTTCAACCCGTTCATCTTGAGCTGCCAAATAGGCACCCGACGCCAACGCGTCGTCGGCTTCGTACTCAATCATTGGCCAGACGACCACACCAAGCGCGGTCAGTGCATCTTCGAGTGGTTGAAACTGGCTTAACAAGATTGGGTCAATCGCGTCACCATTCTTGTATCCCGGCCACAGTTCGTTGCGAAAACTCTCGACCACATGATCGGTGGCAACCGCGAGATGGGTCACCCCATCTGCCAGCAGATTTAGGACGGACTCGAGGACGCCTCGAACCGCACCAACTTCGCGCCCGTCGGCTGTACTACGGGGCGGAACGGCAAAATGATGACGAAACAATTCATATGTGCCGTCGAGCAGATGGACCTTCACCCCGAGGAAAGTACTCTGCTTAGGTGTCTGGTGTAGGTGATCTCTCGAAACGGGATCCAAAATTTACGAGTCGAACCGCTCCATCGACGGGCCGATCGGCAAGAAGCTTTATTCCTCGCGCCGGTCGGCTGTCGGGGACAAAGCACTATGCACTCGAAGCGTTTGCGCCCAATTACCTTGTTGAGCCGTCTCAACAAGCCGACTTTGATCAGCTGTTTGGCCGAGTCGCACCCTTGATTTTCGACATTGGATTCGGCATGGGTGAAAGCACCCTGGCGCTAGCTGCGGCACGACCGGATGCCAACATCGTGGGTGTTGACGTGCATGTGTCAGGCATCGCCATCGTGTCGGATCGGCTCCATCTCGATGGAACCACCAATGTCAAGCTCATAGCGGCCGACGCCCACGAAGTGCTGATGTGGATGTGCGCGCCTCGCACGCTCTCCGAGGTACACATATGGTTTTCTGACCCATGGCCGAAACACGGCCAAGTGGGTCGGCGGTTGATTCAACCCGACTTTCTCGAATTGGTTGCCTCACGTTTAGTGGTCGGCGGGCGGGTGCGGATGGCGACCGACTGGCAGCCATACGCAGACCAAATGCTCCGCTCCATCAGCGCGGTGCCGCAATTGAACAACGAATTCTCCAGCGCTGACGGGGGCTGGGCACCGCGAGATCTGGTGCGGCCGCTTACTGGTTACGAACAAAAGGGAATTCGGGCCGGTCGGGCGATTCGTGACTTGGTCGCCACTGCGCTCGGTGACGTAACGCTCGAAGACGTGACGTGACGTGACGTTGTTCACGTAACAGATTTGGATGCCTACGATAACGACATGAAAAGCGAACTCTTCGGCGAAGCACATCTTGAAAAAAGCGAAAGTGGATTCGCCCTCCAAAACAAGAAACTCCTCAAGGTAGGACTCAATGGCGACGTCATGGCTCGCCAAGGCGCCATGGTTGCCTACCAGGGCCAAATGGACTTTCACTACGAGGGCGCCGGTGGCATTGGCAAATTCATGAAAAAGGCGCTTACTGGCGAAGGTGTGCCGCTCATGAAGGTAACCGGTCAGGGCGACCTGTTTCTGGCAGACGACGCCCAAGATATCTTCGTGTTGGAGCTAGAAGGTGATTCCGTTACCGTCAGCGGCCGCAACGTCCTGGCCTTTGAGAGCGGCCTCACCTGGGACATCAAGCGGGTAGAAGGCGCGTCGATGTTGGCGGGCGGAATGTTCAATACGGTGTTCACCGGCAACGGCCGCATCGCAATCACGTCACACGGGTCGCCAGTTGTGCTCAATGTCGATGCGCCAACGTATGCAGACATACAATCCGCAATAGCGTGGTCCACGTCGCTTCAGACGAGCCTGAAAAAGTCGATCAGTGCCGGTGCGCTCATCGGCCGAGGTTCAGGCGAAGCATTCCAACTGGCTTTTGCAGGCCAGGGTTTTGTGGTGATTCAGGCAAGCGAAGGACCCAAGATCCCGCCGGCTGCCTGACGGCTACTCCTGAACCAATTCGACCAACGTTCCAAACGTGGTCTTTGGGTGAATGAACGCGACCGTGGTTCCTCGTGAGCCCGGTCGTGGCGCTTCATCAATCACGCGACCTCCAGCGACCTTCACTGCAGCAAGCGCCACGGCAACATCGGCGACGCGATAGCCAATGTGGTGCAGGCCTTCGCCGCGCTTCTCCAAGTACTTCGCCACCGGCGAATCGGGCCGGGTTGGTGTGAGGAGCTGGATGTAACTCTCTGCCACCTTCAGCAAGGCTTCTTCAACGCCATCAGACTCGACCACCTCACGATGGTCGACGGTGGCTCCGTAAACGTTTCGGTAGTACTCGATGGCGGCTTCAAGATCGTTGACGGCAATCGCGATGTGATCTATTTCGGTGAGTAGCCCGGCCGCAGCAGATTCAGGTGACATGGTTCAACCGTACGTGGTCTATGGACGTCAGTCCAAGTAGGAACGTGGCGATGCTTTTGGTGGAAGCAGCACCACCGTCAACGCCAAGCCCAACAAACCCGACCACCCAATGGTGCCAGACCACTGTTCAGCTGACCACGTGATTGCCTTGCCGTCTTTGGTGACCAGCAGATACACCGACCAAAACACGATGGGAGCGATCAGGCCAAGCGCCCGGAAGCGATGGCGGGGATTACGAACGAGGCTCAAGAGCAGGTTCACCGCATCGCACGCCACACCACCAATCAACATCGCCACTGCGGTCCGTCGAACTTCCCAATCAAAGTACACATACATACTTCCGAAGACCACCAAAAAAGCAAGGGTGAACGACCCTAACGGAAGGCTCCACCGACGAGCCAGCAATAACATCAGACCAAAGAATGCAACGGTGTGAATGAACACACCCATCGAGGCAGCTACCTGCAGAAACGAGCTGAACTGACTCACCAGCAACGGGACTTCTACCGTGAAAATTGGTTGTTCAAAAGGAGACGCATAGGTGAAGAAGATGTTCAAGACCGCCATCAACATCCCGGTAGCAAGCGCGACGGGCCAAAACTTCGTCATCCCGGTCACGTACGGCCCTGACAGCGGACGAGGCGTATTCGCTGTCTGCGTATCGGTACTCATCCATGCGGCACGGATCGGACCGAACCCCAACATGACCATGGCGGCGAGCAGTAGCAAGTGCGTAGGGCTAAACAAGATTTTCAGTTCCTGTTCGATTCCAAAATTGACGTGCCAGAACAGGTCGCCAATCCCCCCCACCACATACACACCAAGGCCCAGGTAGGCCGACTCCAACCCCGAACCAATGATTCGTTGACCAACGGCACCAGCGGACTGGCGGCGGCGAGCCAGGAACAAGAGGAACACCGCACATGCGGTCCCCGCCGCGTACGCCAGCGCATGTGACCGAGTAAAGAAGCTGTCGATGCTGGCGGACTCACGGTGTGAACGAGTGTCGACCGCCAGACCAAACGCCACCCAGGTCACCAAGACACTGAGCGTTGCTCGCTCCCACCAACTCGTTGTCCAGTTGGTGGTCAGCTGCACCGCTGCCGGTGGGGCCGACGAAGAACTCAGCATGCTTTCCATCAACCCAGTATGTCGCCCACAAACAACTTATGGGATCCATCCAGGTGATGAATCGACTACTTGAATGTTGGCGGCGCAACGGTTGCGGCGCAGGAGATGTCGACAGAGCGTGAAGGCGCTTCGATGAAAGCGGCAAAAATGGTCTGCGCACAGTCCGATCCGTTCAGCACAACATGAGATCGATCCGCAATCTCGACATACGCCGAGTTTGGCAACGCGTTTGCTACTCGTTTCGATCCTTCAGCACCAGTGTTGGGATCAAACGCACCGGCCAGAACCAGCGTTGGCACCTGAGACGTCACTGCGGTTCGGAAGGTGTCCGGAACTGGCGTCGATTTTGCCGCAGCACAGTAGGGCGCCGCATAGAAGTACAGAACCCCGGTTGGCCACCCGCCGGCACGCAACACCTGACGATCGGCTGCAGTGGGACGGTACGCCGAGTCATTGCATTCGATAGCAATCTGGGCTCCATGAGACACCGTATTCATTTGCGCCGACAGCCCGCTCAGTGCGTTCGAGATGATGGTCGTGTCGCCCGCCAGGAACGCATCAATTGTTGCCGGCACGAGCGCTACTGCATCGTTGTTGCCAAGCAGGTTCCATGAGATGGCGGCAAAGTCATTTCCCGTGAGTCGGGCCTGCTGAGTTCCGGCGGCGGTTTGATAACTCACGGTTACCGGCTTCTGATTGAACTTGGTTGTCAAACGAGCAAGCTTTTTCGAGAGGTCGCCATGGTCAGCGGAACACGAGGGTTGCGCAGCGCACTGCGTGAACAGGTGCTCGAAACCAGCTTGGCCATCTTTGAGGAACTCTGCTGGAGCAACGCCCGTGGCAGAAGGAGGCGAAACCGAGTCAACCGTTGCTGCGGTCACGATGGTGCTATGTGAGCGTATTGTTTCAAGCACTACCCGTGTTCCGTACGACACACCATAGAGGTGAACCCTGGGCGCTTTGAGTGCTTTCGCAATGGACGCCACATCGTTGGCGGCTTCGATCGTGTTGTAGGCAGCGGTATCAATCCCGTTGGCGCGGAAACGATCAAAACAAGTTGCAACCTTCTTGGCGATTCGTGCCATCTCCTTCGCCGGTTGGTCTGCGGTGTTAAACGAACCCAACTGCGCCTTGCGACTTTCGGGGCAGCTGAGGTTTGGTTTAGACGAGCCCGTACCGCGTTGGTCAAACACAACAAGGTCATGCTTGTTGCGCACAGCAAGATCTTGATACGCAGCGACGCTGGCGATACCGGAAACGCCAGGACCCCCGTCGACGAAGATAATCGGCTCGCTGCTTGGTGTTGGTTCTCGAGCCGGAAGCACCATCACCTCTAAGGCGATGGTTGATCCTGTTGGTTTACTCGCGCGCTCGGGAATCGTGACGGTTAGGCAACGAGCCTGTGCCGGTGCATCCGAAGCACACGCATGTGATGTTGTTCGGGGCTCAACCAGCGATGTGGCCGACGATGTTGCCGATGTTGCCGATGTTGCCGATGCTGTCGATTCTGCCGATGCTGCCGATTCTGCAAATGGCACACCGTAGCGCGGCGCCAGCGCGGCTTCGATCATCGCCACGCTGGCGCGCATCGCCTCCTCGGCCAGCGCCGTCATGGTCTGCGTCACCTCATCGAGGGTGGCCACCCCCGCAAGATCGCGCTCCATCACCGTGAGCATCACGTCGCGGCGTAGTTCGCGCAGAGCGCAATCGAGCGTGTTTTCGTTGGCACCGCGCAGGCGCTCTTGCATCAGCGCGCGCGCGAAGGGCGCGGTGGCCCACGCCGCCAGCTGCGCATCGAGGCCGGGCTGCGCTGCCAGACGCGCACGCGCCCAGGTGCTGAACGCGGTGGCACCACCCGCAAACGTGGGAAATAGGAGAGGAGAAGCAGGCATTGTGTCGAGATGTAAACAGTGGTGCGCCAGAGGGGATTGTGCCGCGTTTTGAGAGGATTCCTATGCTACATTGGACGGCTAATGGCTGCGTCACCTCACTCTCGCGAAGCTGCCGCTGAATCC
>JANMEI010000564.1:0-3547 GCA_031376865.1 Acidimicrobiia bacterium
ATTTGCGACTGAACTGCGTCTTCTTGTGCTTGGTAACGATCCGAAGCCTGCTTCAGGCCGAGGGAGATTTCTGCGAGGACCTGGCGCAACTTGTTGGCGTCTTCGCTCCACTTGGTGTGAAGCTGCATGTACGCCGTAGCACCAGCGCCACGCCATGAGCTGGCAATCGGCTGGATCTTTGAGTCCAAAGACTGGAGCTCCTGAGCGATGCTGTTGGCCACTTCGTCAACGTGACGATACGCGGTTGCCATTGTTGCTACTTCGGTGACGAATGCATTTCCGTTTGACATGGTGTGATTCTCCGTTTGTTGTTCCGTAGGTCGTCCGACGGTGTTCCGAGGGTTCGGATCGGTTGATAACACTCAAGCGGTTTCGCACATGATTTGGTATCGGCAGAAGTACCGGTTGCGAGCCCGGTGTGCTGAAAACTCACCGAGCGGGCTCGAACATCCCCAAAATGAAGGGAAAGAGCCGATGAATACGGGCAAATTAGATACTTCTACCTATCCAGGTTTCGGGCCCGCAGCGTTATCCTCTGTGCATGATCGAAAATGAAATAGCTCAGGAACGTCCGGAACGCGATGCGATCCGGCGACAGGGCGAGCCAAAGGAGCTTCGCCCCGAGTTTGCTGAGCAATTTGCGATCAAGGTTGCCGATGTCCGAACCAACATTGCTTCCGTGATTAAGGGTAAGGAAGAAGTCATCTCCCTTGCACTGGTGTGCCTGTTCGCTGAAGGACACCTGTTGCTTGAAGATGTGCCGGGCACCGGAAAGACTCGCCTTGCTCAAGCGTTAGCCGCTTCGTTGGACGCCGCCAATCAGCGTGTCCAATTTACGCCTGACTTGTTGCCCTCTGATGTCACCGGGGTGACGATCTACAACCAGGGCACCGGCAAGTTTGAGTTCCATCCGGGGCCGGTGTTCTCCAACGTAGTGCTGGCCGACGAAATCAACCGAGCCTCACCGCGCACCCAAGCCGCATTGCTCGAGGTGATGGAAGAGCGACAGGTGACCGTTGACGGCATCGGCCGTCCAGTACCTCGACCGTTCATGGTGATCGCAACACAAAACCCAATCGATATGGATGGCACGTATCCGTTGCCCGAGGCGCAACTCGACCGGTTCCTGATGCGCACCTCGATGGGATATCCCGATCATCAAGCAGAGATGGATATTCTCGCCAGCGATTCGCAAGGGGGAGCCATCGCAAGCCTTCGATCGGTTCTCTCGGTCAGCGATGCTGAAGCAATGGTGGCTGCAGTTCATCGGGTCCACGCCAGCGTTGACGTGCGTGATTATTTGGTGCGCCTCGTTGCTGCGACACGGTCGATGCCAGAGCTCCGTCTGCCGGTGAGCCCTCGGGGAACAGTTGGCCTGATGAGAGCAGCCAAAGCTCGAGCGTTGACACTCGGCCGCACGTTCGTGACACCCGACGACGTCAAGAGTTTGGCTGTATCGGTGCTATCGCATCGAATCATCCTGACACCAAGTGCGTCGATTGGGGGCCTGACGGCATCGTCCATGATCGATCGGGTTGTCAGCGGCATTGCTGTTCCTCACGCTGGCTCGCGATCCTAAGAAGTACGTGTACGTATTATGAATCGTCTTGGATTGAGAATCACCTCGGTTGGCACAACAGTGCTGGCGTCCGGTGTGTCGATTCTGATCCTTGGTTATGTCCTCGGCTATCGGTCCTTGAGCATCGCCGGGGTAGCGGTTCTCCTGGGCGTCGTTATTGCCGCTGTGTCGACGATGACCGTTCCTCAACTCGACGTTGCCCGGGTGATCGAACCCCAGCGCGTTGCGCGCGGCAACCCTGCCCACGGGCTGGTATCGGTGAAAAATCAACAGGGCCACCGCAGTCGTGCGTGTTCGGCCATAGAAGTTGTGGGTGATCGATCAGTTCACGTAGCCATCCCTGCGCTGGGACGTCGTCAGTCGATTGCGGTTGCGTACGAACTGGTCACTCACCGGCGAGGTGAGTTGCTTGTTGGTCCGTTGTCCATTCAACGTTCAGATCCCTTTGGTTTGTTTGAAGCAAACCGGATGGTGGGTGAAAAAGTAAGCGTACTGGTTGAACCGAATATCTACCCCCTTGATCCTCGCCCTGCGGGCCGGCTTCGACATCTCGAAGGACCACGCTCCGATAAGGCTTCCCAGGGGACGATGACCTTCCATTCGCTGCGCGAGTACACCCTTGGTGATGATATCCGGCGAGTGCACTGGCGCTCCTCGGCGCGAACCGGAACCTTGATGGTGAAGGAACACGTCGACACCAGCCTTCCCTCAACAGTGGTTGTCCTTGACACCAACTCAGCTCATTACACCGCAGACTTGTTTGAAGATGCCGTTGACGTGGTTGCCTCTGTCGTCGCCGCCTCGCAAGGTCGCAACTTTCCGGTTCGGTTCATCACAACCAGTGGGTCTACCTTGCTGGTCCGGGCCGGCCAGCGGGGTCAAGAGCTGCGAGACGTGTTAGCTGCAGTTGCCCCCGATGATGCTGGCGCAATGGAACGGGCCACTGGCGAAGTGCTCCGTTGTCATGATCACGACACGATCGTGGTGGTGGGTGGCTTGCTGAACTTGGAAGACCTGGTGCAGGTTTCGTCCATGGCACGTCGATTTTCCAACGCCATTCTGGTAACGCTTCAACCTGAGCAACACGGTCCGCTCTGGAACGCAGGGACGCATCTCAACGGTGATAGTGCATCGAATGTCCTGACCCGTTGGCAGTTTGGCGGGCTAGCCGATGTTGCTCCTGGGGGCTCGCAATGAGCCTGCCACGCATCCCGGTGAAAGTTGTTCAAGCACCGATCGCCATTTCGTTGTGCGTATTGCCGGGCATCATTATTGGGCGAGTCGTTCAGGGCTACAGCACCATCTGGGTGGGGGCGCTGGCCGCAACGCTAGGAGCGATATGCGGTTTGGTGGTCGCAGGTCGCGGTGCCCCAACCCAACGGCCCGCTCTCACGAATATCGTAAATACGCTTACTATTGGCTCGGTAGGTGTGTTGCTTGCCATTTTGGTGGCTGCGGTCAAACCCGGATTTCGCAACAACGGCTCCCTGTTGAACTCCGTCGTCGATGCGCTACTTCGCGGTTGGGCCGAGCTTGCAACCTCGCCGCTTCCAGCGTTTGCAGAACCCCGAACGCTCGTGCCTGTTGCAGTGGTGTCGTACCTCGCTGCGGCACTGTCGCTGTACTGCGTGCGCAAAGGAATCGGCCCGCTGATAGTGCTCGTTGCGCCAGCCTGTGCGTTTTTGTTGGCAGCCGTGGCGGCGGGCCAATATCCGTTTGGTGCGGTGCCCTCAAGCTTGATGTTTGTCATGTTGAGTGGGCTCATTCTCGCAATCCATCGTCGACTTGACGTTTCTCGGGATTCCTCCGGCAATCGGACTCCGAATGCTGCTCACGGGAACCAAGCCTTGCGTCGTAGTCGTCAGAAACCAGTAGTGAAGCAGATGACGATGGCCGGCTTGGCAGTACTCACCTTGGGTGGAGCGTTGATCCTTGGCCCGGTGCTGACGTTCGGTCGCGATCAAGAAC
>JANMEI010000565.1:0-1707 GCA_031376865.1 Acidimicrobiia bacterium
GGATCGTCAGCGGTCCTGACGGGATAGATATACCGAGGGCCGAGAGCAGGCCTCGGAGCCCCACCGCCAAACCGATGCCGCCCAAGAGTCCAAAGGCCGATGCGATAAAGCCGATCACCACCGATTCCACGATGATCGAACCAATCACCTGTTCGCTGTCGGCACCGAGGGCACGCAGCAGGGCCATCTCACGAGTTCGCTGAGCGACGACGATGGCGAAGGTGTTGTAAACGATAAAGGCCCCGACAAACAGGGCGACGGCGGCGAAGACGAGGAGGAACGTGGTGAAGAACGACAGGCCACTGTTGATTGAATCTGTGCTCTCGGCGCTGAGTTCGGTTCCGGTAACCGCCTCGTATTTTGCCCCGATCGCTGACTGAACACGGTCCTGCAGCGTGGAGTCGGCGAGTCCCTTCTCGGCGGCTACAGCGATTGTGTCGAACTGATTCAATCGGTTGGCTTGCTTTTGGGCGGTGGCAAGGTCGAACAACACTGCAGATGCTCCGGCCAAATTGCCGGCGCTCCCGTACTTGGCCACGCCGACCAACCGAAACTTCTGTATCCCTTTTGTGGTCTGCACCCGCACTTGATCGCCGAGGTTCAATTTGGCTTTGGTCGCCGCCTGCATGTCGATGACGACCTGGTCCGCTCCACGGGGCGCAACCCCTTTCGCGATTTTGAACGAGTTCAGCTCCGGCGTGTCAGGCCAGCTTGCCAGAAACGTCGGAGCGAAAGCGCTTCCTGCGGCCTTGCCGTTGGTATCGAAGATGCGCCCGCCGATGACGAACACCGCGCCTTCAGCGACGCGAACACCCGGGACGGATTGCACCTTCGCCAAGAGTGAATCCGGTAGGGGAGCGCGCGTCGTCATTGCTCCGAGATCAGACGACGATCGGACGCTCACTGACGTTCCTTCGTATGCCTGGTCGAACACCTGGGTGAAGACCCTCTTGATGGTGTCGGTAAGCACGAAGGTTCCGGCGACGAACGCCACGCCGAGGACCACGCAGAGCCCGAGGAACGCCGACCGTCCCTTGTGGCAAATGATGTTGCGCCACGCAATCAGCCCCATGATGACAGCGCGATCTCTATGAAAGGCTCGACGGGGTTCATGCGCCGAGCACTTTTAGGTGATCGAGAATGGCCGAAGCGGTCGGGTGAAGCATCTCGTCGGCGATGCGGCCGTCGGTGAGAAAGACGATGCGGTCGGCGTAGGAGGCTGCCACCGCATCATGAGAAACCATCACGATGGTCTGCCCGAATTCGTCGACAGCGCGACGGAGGAACTTCAAGACTTCGGTCCCCGCTTTCGTGTCGAGGTTGCCAGTCGGTTCATCGGCGAAGATGATCTCTGGTCGTCCGAGAAGCGCTCGGGCGACCGCTACCCGCTGCTGCTGGCCGCCTGACAATTCGGTGGGGGTATGCCCGAGCCGGTCCTGCAGGTGAACCTGAGCGATAACGGTCTTCAGCCATTCGTCGTCCACCTTCGTTTTGGCCAGGCGCTCAGGAAGAACGATGTTCTCCATTGCCGTCAGTGTCGGGATCAGATTGAACGATTGAAAGATGAACCCGATGCGCTCTCGACGCAGGCGCGTGCGGGCGCGCTCATTCATCGCCGTCACGTCTTGATCGCCGATGAACACGGTCCCCGAGGTGAGTTCGTCGAGGCCGGCGAGGCAGTGCATGAGCGTCGACTTGCCCGAGCCC
>JANMEI010000567.1:0-3208 GCA_031376865.1 Acidimicrobiia bacterium
CCGCCCAACTCCATCTCGCAGTACACGTCAGCCTTTTCGCTGATCACGCGAGCGCCGAGCAGCTCGATGTAAAAGTCGCGGATGTCCCTCCAGCGCTGGGTGAAAACGGCGAGCGAGTAGCAGACCGGCTTGACCGCGCCAGTTCCGCGAACAGGTGCGGTGGCGGAGTCATTGGGGCGGTCGAGGCTGGTGCATTGAGGCATGAAAATGAATTTAGCACCGCCCATGCCCGCATTCTGAAATTTATGGAATTACTTCCTCGGAGCGATTCCGCGCCGGGCTTGGTTTCGCTGGGCCGCGTGTGTTACGAGGACCGTTGCGTTTCCCCATGATCCTCCGGCTCCTCCGCCTCCTCGCAGTCTGCGCGCTCCTCGCCGTGCGCGCCCCGGCGGCGGAAATCGCGGACACTTTCCACGCCGACAAGCTCGCGCAGATGGACGCCGCGATCACGCTCGCCATCGCGGATGGGCGCTGCCCCGGCGGGGTGCTCTGGCTCGAACGCGACGGCGCGGCGTTTCGCAAATCCTTCGGCGCGCGCGCGGTCGAACCGGAGCGCGAGGCGATGACGGAGGACACGATCTTCGACGCGGCTTCGCTGACGAAAGTGATCGCGACCACGACCTCCGTGATGCAATTCATCGAGCGCGGCCAGTTCACACTCGATACGCATGTGAGCGAAATCCTCGCGGAGTTTCGGGGCGCGGGGAAGGAGGCGATCACTGTGCGGCACTTGCTCACTCACACCTCGGGGCTGCCGCCCACCAGTTCGTCAACCGGTGGTGGAATCAGTGTTTCGCTGGCCTGGAACACAATGGCTCCGTCGACTGCATCAGCGATAACCGTTTGACCGGTGACTAGCTCACGGAGCAACAGACGCTCGGCCAATGGGTCTTCTAGCATCCGCTGAACAGCACGTCGCAACGGACGAGCACCCAACGTCGGGTCGTAACCCTTGTCGGCCAACAGCAGCTTGGCGTCGCCAGTGAGTTGCAAGACAATGCCCTGCATCGACAGTTGCTCGACCAAACGGGCTGTCATCTTGTCGATCATCTGGACGATCTCGTCGCGTGCCAGTTCGTGGAACACGATGGTTTCGTCGATGCGGTTCAAGAACTCGGGACGGAAGTGAGCCTTCAGCGCCTCGTTGACCTTGATCTTCATCTTCTCGTACGAAACCGCTTCGCCGCCTGACGAGAAGCCCAATTGAGCTTTACGAAGGTCTGCAGTTCCGAGGTTGGAGGTCATGATGATCACGGTGTTCTTGAAGTCCACCACTCGGCCTTGGCTGTCGGTCAAGCGACCGTCTTCCAAGATCTGCAACAACGTGTTGAACACGTCGGGGTGGGCCTTTTCCACTTCGTCGAACAACACCACGCTGAACGGCTTGCGGCGCACCGCTTCGGTGAGTTGACCACCTTCGTCGTAGCCAACGTATCCGGGAGGCGAACCGACCAGACGGCTGACGGTGTGCTTCTCCTGGTACTCAGACATGTCCAAGCGGATGAGGGAGTCTTCGTCACCGAAGAGGAAGTCAGCCAAGGTGCGGGCCAACTCGGTTTTACCAACGCCGGTGGGGCCCAGGAAGATGAAGGAACCAGAAGGACGCTTCGGGTCTTTCAGACCAGCCCGGGTACGACGGATAGCCTGACTGACGGCCTTTACGGCCATGTCTTGACCGATGACTCGCTTGTGCAGCTCGTCTTCCATCTTCAAGAGTCGAGTGGTTTCGGCTTCGGTGAGCTTGGAAACTGGAATGCCAGTCCACATAGCAACCACATCGGCAACAGCTTCTTCGTCGACTTCGTCGAACAAGTCAACGCCAGCAGCTTTCCATTCGGCCTCTTTGACCGTCTTCGTTTCGAGCAGTTCTTTTTCTTTGTCGCGCAGCTTCGCGGCCTGTTCGAACTTTTGGTTCTCGATCGCGTCTTCTTTGTCTTTGCGGACCTTGGCGATTTCGTTTTCGAGTTCTTTGTAGTCAGGCGGTGTTTGCATCCGCTTGATGCGCAGACGTGAACCAGCTTCGTCGATGAGATCGATTGCCTTGTCGGGCAGTTGCCGGTCAGCAATGTACCGATCGGCCAGGTTGGCGGCAGCCACCAACGCTTGATCGGTGATCGTGACACGGTGATGTTGCTCGTATCGTTCGCGCAGACCCTTCAGGATCTCAATGGTTTGCGCAACGGTTGGTTGCTCAACCTTGATGGGCTGGAAACGGCGTTCAAGGGCAGCATCCTTTTCCAGATGCTTGCGATACTCGTCGAGGGTGGTGGCACCAATGGTTTGCAGTTCGCCCCGAGCCAGCATTGGCTTCAGGATTGACGCAGCATCGATAGCGCCTTCGGCGGCACCGGCACCTACGAGGGTGTGGATTTCGTCGATGAACAAGATGATGTCACCACGGGTCTTGATCTCTTTGAGGACCTTCTTCAGGCGCTCTTCGAAGTCACCTCGGTAACGAGAACCGGCAACCAGTGCGCCAAGATCAAGCGTGTACAGCTGCTTGTCACGGATGGTGTCTGGCACGTCGTTGGCCACAATCTTTTGGCTGAGCCCTTCGACAATGGCGGTTTTACCAACGCCTGGCTCGCCAATGAGCACCGGGTTGTTCTTGGTACGACGCGACAGCACCTGCATGATGCGTTCGATTTCTTTTTCACGACCAATGACCGGATCGAGCTTTTTCTCGCGAGCAAGCGTGGTGAGGTTGCGGCCGAACTGATCAAGCACCAACGAGCCCTGGGGCCCTTCACCCTGCTGGCTGCCTGAGGCAACGCCGGCGGGTTGGCCCTTGTCGCCACTGCCAGCAGCACCCGCTGCACCCGCTCCGCTGCCTGATTGGTATCCGGACAGCAACTGGATGACCTGCTGACGAACCCGGCTGAGATCGGCACCCAACTTGATAAGCACCTGGGCAGCAACGCCTTCACCCTCGCGGATGAGCCCCAGCAGGATGTGCTCGGTGCCGATGTAGTTGTGGCCCAACTGAAGCGCTTCACGAAGCGACAGTTCGAGAACCTTTTTGGCCCTCGGCGTAAACGGAATATGCCCTGATGGGGAGCTTCCGCCCTGACCGATCATCTCTTCTACCTGGGCGCGGACCGCCTCGAGGCTGATGGAAAGCGATTCGAGCGCCTTAGCAGCGACTCCTTCGCCATCATGGATGAGTCCGAGCAGGATGTGCTCGGTCCCGATGTAGTTGTGGTTCAGC
>JANMEI010000571.1:0-2664 GCA_031376865.1 Acidimicrobiia bacterium
GCCAGATCGATGAGGTACACCTCGGCATCTGGATCAAAGGAAACAAGCTGAACGATTGCACCGGTCTCAATCGGCTTCTGAAGTCCGGTTGTCCGCACACGTACGATTGCGCCAGAAGATCGACCGTCGACCACCTTCGCCTCGCCGTGCATCTCGGTCACTTCGAGGGATCGAACCCGAGCGTGGGAGCCAACCAGTGCTGCACGCCCGGGCGCATCAGGGGCAGCAAAGATCGGCACCACTAACCGGGCAAAGCCACGCGATGCAGATCGACCAACGAGCGCCGCTCCCACCGCCAACACCACAAGGGTGGCGACGAGTGACGCTCCGCTCAGTGAAACCGCACGAAGCACGGACGAGCCCAGCAGCGAAACCGACCAGGCCACTGCAGATGCAACCGTCCAACGAAGTGAAGCAGGAACGGCGGTGTTGGCGAGCGTCCGGCGGCCGGATCTACCAAGAGACCTCCCCGATCGACTCATCCGACCGCTCCTACCGGCACGGCCAGCTCCACCAATATGGCTGTGATCAGATGCGCCGTGACTAGCCTGGCTAGCTTGGCTGGCGTGGCCGGGCCCGGAATGACCGCTGTCGGTAGACCCGTGATCCAATCCGCCAATGAGAAACGATGAGATCCACCAGCTCAAACAGAACGCCATGGCAACGGTAAACACGCCGGTGGGCAGGCTGAAGAGGATCTCGATAATGACTCGCATTCGCCTGTTACACCGCCTTCGGATACTGAGTGCAGTCTCTCTTGCAACTCGTAGTTGCAACTATTCACCTCTGAGAGCTGAAAGTCAAGAGAATTCGAATGGTGAGCTATCGGCACGCAACGTGGTCGACCAGACACGCAAAATGCATGAATTCTGTTCCCGCACTTAGGGACCCTGGTTCGGCTGCCGATAGACGGTTTACGCACCAAAGTAAGTGCGCGTCAGGATCTAAGGAACCCGATGCCAGTAACAGCCACAGTTCGAAACACCTCGACACGGTCGTTACTTCGCCTATTCGGGATCAACCTGCTCCTCATTGTTTTGTTCGGGGCCTCCGCCACTGCCTTTGTGTTTCGATCGTCAACCCTCGTTGACGAAACAATTGAGGACACCCAAATATGGGAGCAGCAACTCGCTCAGGCGACGAACATGAGCGGAGCGATTGCCCGACTCTCTATTCCACAAGTTGAAAGCCTACGAACCAATCCGGCTGGCGAACAACAACGAATTCTCAAGGAGATCGACGATCTCCTTCGTAACATCGACATCCTCTTGACGGAAACCAAAGACCGACCCCCCGCCACCAGCCTCCCTCCCAGCGCTATTTCGTTGTTCAAAAGTGTTCGAACCCAGATGCAACTCGGCTCGGTGATTATCAAGAACACCTCGTTCACTGAATCAAGCTCGACAAACGGTCTTACCGCTGGAGGCGCAACGCTGGCAGACACCGCCCAATCGATTAGCAGCCAATTGGACACCGCCACTTTGATGATGACCCAAAAGCGCGATGCGACAATGGCTAGCCACTCTCAACAAGCTCTCTTGGTGCGCCGACGAAGCTCCATCATCGGGCTAGCCGCCCTCTTGACCGGAATACTCACCGCAGTGTTCGGACGACGTTTTGTCCGCAGTATTCAAGTTGCCACTCACCAGCGTGAAAACGATTTAGCTGAAATCGGCGAACAGGCCGCTGCACTGAACTACGCCAACAACAAACTCGCGCAATCAAATCGCGATTTGATGGGGTTTGCGTTCGTGGCTTCTCACGACCTCCAGGAACCGCTACGAAAGATCGTTGCCTTTGGAGATCGGTTGGAAACCCGGGCCGCTCCCGTGCTCGACGCCACCGGCATGGACTATCTGTTTCGTATGAAAAATGCAGCTTCACGCATGCAACAGCTCATCGAAGATCTCTTGGCCTACTCTCGTACAGCAACACGAGGCGCCGAACCGAAAGAAATCAGCCTAAACGAAGTAGTTGAAGGCGTGTTGTCTGATCTTGAAATTGCCGTGGAGCAATCCAACGCAATCATCGAAGTTTCACCGCTTCCGAACATCGAAGCAGACCCCACACAGATTCGTCAATTGGTGCAGAACCTCATGGCGAACTCGATCAAGTTCCGCAAGCCAGATGTTGCACCTCGGATCGTGATGACGGCTACACAACTCACGCTTGCTGACCCAGTGGCTGCCAAATTGAACGCAATCCACCCAAACGCCAAACAGTGGTGGCGATTCTCGATCGCCGACAATGGCATCGGATTCGATCAACAGTACGCAGACAAAGTCTTCATGGTGTTCCAACGCCTACACGGTCGCGATGAGTTCGAAGGAAGCGGACTCGGGCTTGCTGTCTCGCGACGAATCGTTGAACGTCACAGTGGGGAAATTAGTGTCACGTCGCAGCTGGGCGAGGGAACGATTTTCTCGTTCGTTGTTCCTCGATTCCAGCCAGCAGCGACCACGCCGGAACCGACGATCAATCGGCAAAACGCCGATGTGCTGGCCGGCGTCAAGCTCGGCGCAAAGCCACCCGTGTCAGCTGACCTACAGACACAGCCCAACGAACTCCAACCAGACAACCAGACCACTCCGCCAACTTCGGCAGACCGCTCGCTCGCGACACTTCGCTAGCCCATCACGAACTATTCGGTGAACCTCATGGAAG
>JANMEI010000574.1:0-6127 GCA_031376865.1 Acidimicrobiia bacterium
ATGCGCGATTCGTCAAATCGGCGACGAAGCCGATCGGCAACGAGCGCACCGAAACTGGTGCCGCTGGAGAGTGCTCCTAAGGTGAGGCCCGACCACCACAACGGCGCATCTCGTAGCGAAAACAGCGACAGAAACATGATCAGTCCGAAAGACGCTCGGAAGATCGACAGCATGAACCCATTGACTCGAACCGCTTCGGTGTAGGTATTGGCACGCTCCAACCAACCCACATCTTTCTCGTCATCGTTTCGCTGCGGTCGCAAACGAATACGAATTGAGACAATTGCTGATGCCACAAAACCTAAGCACGCGACACGCAACAGCCACGGATTGCCAGCAAAATGTCGAATCACCCACGCGGGAGCCAACCCAACAGCGCCGCCGAACACGGCAATGAGCGACAGTCGAGAGTTGGCGCGGACCAGCTCCTCGTCGTTGCGAACAATTTCGGGAACAAGCGAACTTCGAGCAACTGCTGCAGCCTTGCCACTCACCAACAACGTAAAGGCCAACGGAAACAACCAGAGTGATTGCAGCTGAGCAGCCATGAACAACACGGTGATCGCCTTGATCACCGAAGTTCCGGTGGTGACCCATCGACGTCGGTTGCCCAGTCGGTCAACGAGCGGGCCGATAAACGGCGCCACTACGACGAATGGGGCCAACGAGATCAGCAGATACTGGAGGACTTTTGACTTTGCTGCGCCGGGCTCGAGGTCAAAAAATAACGAACCAGCCAGTGCCAACGAGGTAGCCGCATCAGCTCCAGCAGTAACGGCGTGGGCGACTCCGAACCGACCGAACCGGGTTCGTGGCAAACGCGCGTCGACTCGACGCAGGTGGTGCTCGGACCACCCGTACAATCGCTGAGAAGTAGTGGCAGGCTGCTCCGTCATGGCACCGGCATCATCTCACTAGACGCACAGCAACTGTCACCGAGGGGGCGGCAGGTAGGTCGCCCGACAGAATCGCTCGTGTTCGGCGTCTGGTTCGCAGATCCACACCGATGCCTTTTGACATCTTGGATGACTACCAAGGTCGAGCTGGTCGGCAGTAGCGAACGAATCGAGGAGCCCCGGGATGATGTCGCCGTGGCTACAGAACAACACATTTTCGTCGATGAGTCCGCGTGCCATCGACAGTGCTTCGATGAAGGGACCCTCGGCGAGAGCCTCGTGCACTTCGAGACGAACACCAAATCTCGCCGCGATGGGCGCAGCCGTTTCGACACAACGCTTGTAGGGGCTAGTCAGGACCCGGTCGATGGGCATGTTTTCGAGGACCCCCACCAACTCAGCAGTTTGGTGGCGCCCCTCCAACGTCAGCGGCCGCAGCTTGTCGTCACTTCCAGACCATGAACTTCGAGAGCCCGCTTGGGCATGACGGACCAAATACAGCGTCACGAAATGGCGTCGCTCGCTACTTGAACGGCACGAGCACGACGACTTTTTCGCAGGCGACTAGAAACGGAATCATAACGGGCTTGTTGAGCGTCGATGATGTCGTGCGGTTGGTCCTCACCTTCCGGTGTTTGGTGAAGCGCACGCCAGGTTGAGTCGTCAAGCTCCCAGCCCCGGGTATCGGTACGTAGGAGCGTTCCAATGAGCTCATCGAGTTCAGTAACCAAGTCTGGTTGGAGCACCGGCACCAACGTCTCGACGCGACCATCGAGATTACGCTGCATCATGTCGGCCGACCCAATCAGCCACAACGGCTGACCGATGCTGTCGCCTGGATTGTTTCCGTCGGAAGTATTGCCATGAGCAAAGTGGAACACCCGGGAGTGTTCCAAAAACCGACCGAGATTTGAACGTACACGTATGTTGTCGCTCAGGCCAGGTACGCGTGCTCGAAGACAGCAAATACCCCGAATGATGAGATCAACCGCGACGCCAGCTTGACTTGCTGCGTAAAGGGCTTCAATCACGTCTGGGTCAACGAGCGAGTTCAGTTTCATCACCACGCGCCCCGGGCCATGATGTTCGTTGGGATGCTCGCCAGCGATCAGCTCGATAATGCGGGTACGCATACCATTCGGCGCAACGATGATCCGCTCGAAGTTCTCCGAATGACCGAAGCCTGTCAATGTATTGAACAACTTGGTGAGGTCGGCGCCCACCGCAGGGTCGGCAGTGAAGAGCCCAAGATCTTCGTAGAGCCGAGCGGTGGAAGAGTTGTAGTTACCCGTGCCAATGTGGCAGTAACGACGAAGTCCATGATCCTCGGCTCGAACAACAAGCGCCACCTTTGCGTGCGTCTTGAGGCCAACCACGCCGTAGGCCACATGCACGCCGACTTCCTCCATCGCCTTGGCCCACGCAATATTGGCTTGCTCATCGAAACGAGCTTTCAACTCGATTAACACCGCAACCTGTTTGCCCTTTTCAGCGGCTTCGATCAGCGCGCGGGCGATTGGCGAGTTACCCGAGGTGCGGTACAGCGTCATCTTGATGGTCAACACAGCTGGATCGTTTGCCGCTTGGCGAATGAACGATTCGACGCTGGACGCGAAACTGTCATACGGGTGATGGACCAAGATGTCGGATTGCCGGATCGCACCGAAGAGGTCGTTCTGCTCTCCATCTGGCGCCTCGAATGCTGGGCGGGTTACCGGTGACCACGGTTCGTCCTTCAGTTCAGGGCGAGGCAGTGAGTGGATCGCCCACAACGAGGTGAGGTCAAGCAAACCGTCAACTTCAGTGACATCTTCAGGATCGAGTTCGAGTTCTTCAAGCAATAAGTCAGTTACTTCACGCGGGGTGCCAGCCGAGATTTCGAGACGAACGGCCCGACCAAATCGACGACGACGCAATTCTGTTTCTATCGCCGCCAGCAAATCGTCGGCATCATTATCGGAAACAGAAAGATCGGCGTTACGGGTTACTCGAAATGTATGCGTGCCGACAATGTGCAGGGAAGGAAACAGCTGTCCAACGTGGGCTGCAACTAGCTCTTCGAGCGGAAGAAACTGTTGGGGACTGATGGGGATAAAACGAGGCAACAGTGGTGGCACTTTGACGCGGGCGAAGTGAGTTTCTTTTCCTTCGCGAATCACCACGGCCAGATTGAGGCTCTTATTCGAGATGTAGGGGAACGGATGACCCGGGTCTACCGCTAGCGGGGTCAGAACCGGAAAAATTCCGTCCTCGAACGCTTTCGTCATCTTCTCGTGAGTGTCGTCATCAAGATCGTTCCAGCTGACAATTTCGATGCCGCTAGATCGCAACGCCGGAATCAACATCTGATGCAAGATGGCTGACTGACGACCCGTCGAGTGTTTCACCCGATTTGCTATCAGTTGGAGTTGCGCCAGCGGTCCGCCACCAGCGAGCGATGACACACCGGCAGCAGCTTGATCTTTCAGTCCTGCAACCCTGACTTCGAAAAATTCGTCAAGATTGCCACTGTGAATGGCAAGAAACTTGAGCCGCTCGAGCAACGGGATTCGTGATTCCGCGGCCAGCGACAACACTCGTTCGTTGAAATCCAGCCAGCTCGCCTCACGATTGATAAAGCGGGCAGGATGCTGATCGACGGCAACCATGACAAAAGCCTACGCAGCCGAGCGCCGTGAGGACGTGGTGTTACGCGTCAGCTTCAGGAAGCCCGAAGTCCCAATCGACAACGATGCCCTCGCGCTCGGCATCGTTGTTGACACGGTCACGGTTTCGGCGAAACTGCGGATCGTGAAAGGGGAGTAGCAGGAGTCGGGCCATTACGCGAGTACGAAACTCTTCGACGATTGGTCGTTCGCCGAACACTGCTTCAAGTTCCCAGTGTGGAGCAACCGGACCGAGGTACACAATACGAACGTGGGCGCGCGTCTCAACAGGAGCGGTGGACATAGTGAAACCGGGCCCGATCAGGCTTTGCCGTCGAGCTTGTCGACAGTCTTTTCGGCTGAATCTTTGGCGTCTTTCGCGCCCTCAGAAACTCCGTCTTTGAATTCCTTGGATGCCTGTCCGAGGGAACGAGCGAGTTTTGGCAGCCGTGATGCACCAAACAACAGCATGACGATCACCAAAATGATGATGAGTTCTGTAGGCCCGAGATTCATGCCAAGAAGCTTACTCTCTGTCGCCACAGGAAGACGACCGAAGCCCGCCCCGAAAACTCGGACGGGCTTCGATGAGGAAGTTGCAGTGCGTTACGTTTCGGCCACCGGAGTGTTGGAAACCCGCACATTTCCTTCGGACGGGTCGTGGTCGCCCGAAGAATGTGGTGCCAAAAAGGCAAATTGAGGGCTTAGGCGGTGGCCTCAGCTGCGCTTCGACGCGCGAGCGCCCGGCTACGGCGCACCTTGCGGCGTTCTCGTTCAGAAAGACCGCCCCAGATTCCAAACTTTTCGCCGTTCGCCAGGGCGTATTCCAGGCAATCGGTGCGCACAATGCAGCCTCGGCAGACTTCTTTTGCTTCACGGGTTGATGCTCCGCGTTCCGGGAAGAACAGCTCAGGGTCAACACCCATACAGTTCGCCTTGTGCTGCCAGCTACGTGCTGCCAGTTCTGGGTCAAGGAATGAACGCATCATTCGGGGCTCCTCGGGTGCCGACTGACGTCGGCGGTAAATGGACCGTGACCTATACCTGACAGCGCGGCCGAAACCACATTCCCAATGCCAATGGGGCTTTGCGGCGCAGCTGTCGAAGGGATAAAGGGCATATTGATCCTGTGATCGGGTTCGTTGACGGGTCGCTGGCAAACCACACCCGCGAAATTACAACTGCGTCATTGTTCATGTTCTTTGGTGAGAGCGCAAGTAAAAGTCTTGAATTTTCGACCTTTTGCCGGTATTTTTGTGGGTGCTTGGCCCGCGCGCTTACAAGCGCGCAGACGAAATCGCGCCGAAATCAAGGATTTCTTCCAACATTTCCGATGACTTTGGGAACTAACCACTCGGGTAAAGTCGTCGAAGCCTGTACCGTAAGGGCTTCTCGGCCGTACAACCTCACCACCAAACGAGGACAAGGCAGCCGAGTAGTGTTTTTCGGGTTTTGCGCGTGGGATGTTCCCAACGCGTCACCACATACATGGGGAGTTATCCATGAAGTTCAATAAGGGCGCGATCGCGCTTGTAGGTACCCTGTCGTTGTTCGCCACCGCTTGTGGCAGCGACGCAACAACAACCGACACCACCGTCGCCGCAGTCGAGACCACTCTCGCCGAGGTAGTTGAAACCACTATCGCCGCCGCTGCCGACACCACCGTCGCCGCAACTGGCGAAACCACTGTTGCAGCAACTGCAACCGAAACAACCGTTGCCGGAGCTGCTGCTCCTGCCGCTGGTGGCAAGGCCGGATTCATCCTGCCTGACTCGAAGTCATCAGTCCGTTGGGAAACCGCAGACCGACCAATGATCGAAGCAGCCTGTAAGGCCGCTGGCATCGAATGCGACATCAAGAACGCTGAAGGCGACGCCGCCACCATGGCTACCCTTGCGGACGCGATGATCAACAGTGGCGTCAAGGTGTTGGCTTTGGTCAACCTGGACTCCCCATCAGCCGCTGCTATCCACGAGAAGGCTGCCGCCCAAGGCGTCAAGCTCATCGACTACGACCGCCTCACCCTTGGCGGCAAAGCTGACGTCTACGTGTCATTCGACAACGTTGCTGTTGGCAAGGCTCAGGGCGAAGGCCTCATCAAGTGCCTTGGCGACAAGAAGCCAGCAAACGTCATTCAGTTGAGCGGTTCACCAACCGACAACAACGCAACCTTGTTCAAGCAGGGCCAAGACGAAGCCATCAAGGCTGCAGTTGATGCAGGCGACATCGTCGTCACCGCTTCAGAAGCAGTTCCAGGTTGGGACAACGTTGAAGGCGGCAAAATCTTCGAGCAGTTGTTGACCAAGTCCGGCGGCAAGACCGACGGCGTGTTGGCAGCAAACGACGGCTTGTCACTTGCAGCTCAGACCATCCTCGAAAAGAACGGCCTCAAGGTTCCAGCAACCGGCCAGGACGCCAGCGTTGACGGCCTTGCATCGGTGCTCAAGGGCACCCAGTGCATGACCGTCTACAAGCCAGTCATCGAAGAGGCCAAGGGCGCCGTCGGTGCGGCGGCTCAACTGCTCGCCGGTGAGGCCGTCACGGCCAATGCGACGATCAACAACGAGACGGCCGACATCCCGTACG
>JANMEI010000133.1:0-3861 GCA_031376865.1 Acidimicrobiia bacterium
CGTTTCGGCCACCGTGACACGCACCTGGGTGACGTGATCAAGCGTGACGCGCGGCTCTGGCTTTGGCGGCGCCAAAAATCGACGAACCGCAGCCAAGAAAACGGCCCGGAGCCGCTCAGGGGTAAGACCCGCCAACACATCTGGCGTGAGATCAGAAAATGACTCTTCCAACCCGCCGGGTCGCGGCAGTGACTTCGACGCATGTGTCATTCGAGCATCGATCGCCTTAGCTGCCTCTTTAAACGTGCGGTACTCGAGCAGTTTCGCTAGGAGAAGATCTCGCTCTTCCAACAGCGCCAACTCTTCGTCGAGGTCGATCCCTTCACGGTCGGGCAACAACCGCCGCAGTTTCAGCTCGATCAGCGTGGCCGCGATCAGCAAAAACTCGGTTGCCACCTCGAGGTCAAGCTCTTCCATCTTTTCGAGTTCAACGAGGTACGCGTCAACAATCGACGACAGGCTGACCTCGTACAGGTCGACCTGGTCCCGGGTGATCAGGTGTAAGAGAAGGTCAAAAGGCCCCTCAAACACCGGGGTAGATACGGCGTACGGCACGGTCGGACAGCGTAGTACCCCGTAAAACAGGTGATCGCAGGCCTGACACCCCACTAGCGTGGATATCAATATGACTCGTGTGCTTTCGTGCCTCCAACCAACTGGTGACATCACCCTGGGAAATTACCTGGGCGCCATCAAACATTGGGTAGACGACCAAAGTTCCGAAAGTTTCCATGGCGTCGTTGACCTGCATGCACTCACCGTCAGCGTTGATCCCGAGCAGCTTCGAGCCCGAACCCTTTCCACCGCATTGGTGCTGCTGGCCGCGGGCCTCGATCCCGAATCGACCTGCGTGTTTGTTCAATCGCATGTGCCCGAGCATGCACAACTCAGCTGGTTGATGACCTGCACCGTTAGCTACGGCGAACTGTCTCGGATGACCCAGTTTAAAGACAAGTCCGACAAAATCGGCGACCAGGGGTTCATCTCTGCTGGGCTCTTTACGTACCCTGCGTTGATGGCCGCTGACATTCTGCTCTACGACGCAGAAGAGGTTCCCGTCGGCGACGATCAACGTCAGCACCTCGAAATCACACGAGACATCGCTCAGCGTTTTAACAGTCGCTTCGGCGACACGTTTGTGGTGCCAAAAGCGGCGATTCCAAAAGTGGGGGCTCGCATTATGGATCTACAAGACCCAACGTCGAAAATGTCGAAGTCAGCAGATTCGCCTCAAGGAACCGTGTTGTTGCTCGATGACGCCAAGACACTCGAAAAGAAAATCAAACGAGCAGTCACCGATACTGATGGTGAAGTTCGATTCGACCCGGCCACCAAACCAGGCCTGGCCAACCTGCTCACCATCTTGGCGGTCGCCACGGGAGGCGACCCCGCTTCACTTGCCGAGAAGTACACCCAATACGGGCCCCTCAAAACAGACACGGCCGCTGCGCTGATCGAATTTTTGCGACCGGTGCACGAACGTTTTGCTGAACTACAGGCCAACCCTGACTATGTCTCCAAGGCTCTTGCGACCGGCGCCGACAAAGCCCGCGCCGTCGCGTCGGTCACCCTCGACCGCGCCATGACTAACGCTGGTCTCCTTCACCGCTAGCCGGGGAGCCTTGCCTCAGATTCATCCAAGGCGCGAAATGAGTGACCGCATAAACGATTCTTCGTCCGCGTTTCGAGGGTTGATTGAGAACTCGATGCTCGTCACGACATCGCCGAACCGCTCGTTGAGCCGATCACCGATCACATCCCAGGTACCAACCGTAACGTACGTGTGCAGCAGATCATCGTCGACCAACGCCGGCAACTCTTCCCAGCGCTGCGCTTTCGACAACACTGCCGCTTGATCGGCCAGCTCGCCGTACCCGTGATGATCAAACGCTGGACGGTAAGCAGGTGTTGAAAGATAGAACGCGATCCTGGCGCGCGCGTCTCGAATGCGCTCCTGCAAAATCGCTTCGTCAGGTGCAGTAGCGACTAGCGGCTTGTGCGACACGGCAAACCCCTCTAACGACCGAGCCGCCGACGCCGCTCCCGTTTCGCATGCCGGCAACATCACTGTTCGTATGTAGTCGGGGGTACACACAGGATGCGGGCGAACGCCGTCGGCCACTTCCCCGGCCACCCGACACAATCCTGGTTTGACGGCCGCAATGTGGATCGGGATCGTTGGATGGTCAATCGGAGCGGGCACAAACAAGGGCACCGTGAGATTGAGTTGATAGCGATCGGTCTTCACGTCAATCGGTGTTTCGGTTTGCCATGAGTTCCAAATGCTCTTCACCGCAGTGATGTAGTCGCGAATCCACGGACCCGCTGGATGCCATTCCATGCCGAATCGGCGAACGATATGTCCACGTACTTGTGTGCCAAGGCCCAACGTAAATCGTCCATTGGACAGCTTCTGCAGCGTCCACGCATTCATTGCCGTTACATAGGGACTACGAGGAAACGCGATTGCGACCGCAGTGCCGACGCGCAGAGTCGTTGTTGCTTGCGCGGCGAGAGCAAGCACCTGAAACGGATCATCCTTGGTTTCCTCAACTACCAACCCGTCAAACCCCAGTGACTCAACCCGCTTCGCTTGCTCGTATACATCGCGAATGTCCAAAGCAACCTCGGGAGCACGCAATCCCGGGTCAACTTTTCCTAACGGCAGCAGCGTCTCAATCTTCACCGTCGCCAACCTAACCCCAACTCTTCAGAGAAATTGAATCTATGTTCACAGATGAACATCGCACGGTTCATGTTGTCAACGGATCCAACTAGTTTGACGGCTGATCGTTCTTGCGACATATTTGGCGCACCGCGTATCGCGATAAAGCGTGTCCTGAACCGAAAGGAACACGTCATGGTCCGTTTCCGCAACACCAAACCGTTTCTCCCTCACGCCGCCACTTTGGCCGCGATGGCATTAGTCGGCGTACTAGTACTCGCTGTACCTAACCAGACATCAGCATCTGGATCACACGATCACACGGGCACCGGCCCATGGCCCGGCCTTGTCTTACCCAACCCCGAAGTCGGCTTTGCCACCGGTGGCACTATTCCCGAAACGAAACCCCTCAAACGCACAGGCACCGGGGACACGGGCAACTTTCGAGTCACATGCGGTTTCTCACACATGAACTTCGACGACCCGATTATTCACCCCAACAAGCCAGGCGCAGCTCATCTGCACACATACTTTGGCAACACGCAAGCCTCAGCAACGTCGACGGGCGCGTCGCTACTCAACTCAGGGAACTCCACCTGCGATGGAGGAACGTTGAACAGATCGTCGTATTGGATTCCAACCGTTTTGACCACAGGCGGCCAACCGGTTGTTCCGAATTACAACATGATCTATTACAAGTCTGGATACCAAGGCAATCAGCCCAGCAACATCGCACCGACATTGCCCAACGGGCTACAACTCATTGCCGGCAACGCCAAAGCCACCTCATCGCAAGGTGAACCGGCATGGACCAGGCAGGTCAGCTGGAGTTGTAGCACCGAAGGGTGGCAAGGTCGTTCTGCCTCAATTCCCGCCTGCCCGGAAGGGCAAGAAATACTCGCCGAGATCCAGTTCCCACAATGTTGGGATGGCAAGAACCTCTCATCAGCCGACCATGTCAGTCACATGGCCTACGGGACGTGGGGCGTAGGTTGTCCGGCAACGCATCCTGTGGCCATTCCATCAATCTCGTTCAACATCCATTGGAAAGTACCCGCAGGCGGAACTACGGGTTGGCACCTGACCAGCGACGCTGCCAACGACGGCCGAGGCTTCTCCCTGCACGCCGATGCCATCCTGGCGTGGGACCCCGCTACTTCGGCAACCTGGTTGGCCAACTGCGTCCGCCAAAACGG
>JANMEI010000357.1:0-2310 GCA_031376865.1 Acidimicrobiia bacterium
GGATAAGCAAACCACCGCTGTTGAGCGTTGTTGCATCGTACAAGCCATCGACCGCCAACGCGGCGGCGACCTTGGCGGGCCCATCAACGGCAAGTCTTCGGCGAGCTGGGGTAGTTACCTGCGCCTCGACAACGGCCATGTTTCGTCGATCGGCGACTGTGGACCAGCCGGCCTCCACCAGGGCCGCTCGAATCAAAACGGCTTGGCCGTCACCAGCCTCTCCGGTGACGACGTTCAAACACCAGTGCATGCCGTACACAAAGTACACATACCAATGACCAGCATCACCGAACATCGCTGCGTTGCGACCCGTGGGGCCACGGTACGAATGCGAAGCAGGATCATCTTCCGTATACGCCTCAGTTTCGATGATTCGAAGCACCACATCGGTCGCCGGTTGCACAATGAGCGCACCCAACAATTGCGGTGCCACCTCCGGCGCATCGCCTCGTAAGACCGACAACGGAATGGGACTCCAACTCACACCAACATGCAGCTAAAGGCTCGGTAGACGTTTGCGGTCAGCTTCGATTTGTGCGGAGTATTGAACGATCTGCGCCGCTACCGGATCTGGCCCACCGCCGCCGGGGCTGGTGCGCCGAGAGACCGCAACACCCGGACCAAGCAATGCCACCGCTTTGGGGCCAAGCGATGGATGGTTCTCCACCAGCTCAGCGAAATCGAGACGCCGATCGATTGCTGATCGAACCAGCTCGCCCACAATTGCATGCGCTTCGCGGAACGGCATTCCCTTCGTGACCAGATACTCTGCGAGGTCCGTGGCAGCAACAAACGGCTGATCTGCAGCAGCCTGCATCCGAGCCGCTTCGAAATGTAGATGTGCATACATTCCGTCGATAGCTGAGAGTGCCCGTCTGATTTGCGAGAGCGAATCGAACAGTGGCTCTTTGTCTTCTTGTAAGTCTCGGTTGTACGCCAGCGGGAGTGACTTGAGCGTGGCCAGGAACCCGGTCAAGTTTCCAATCATCCGCCCTGCTTTTCCACGCGACAGCTCGGCGATGTCAGGGTTTTTCTTTTGCGGCATCATCGACGATCCCGTCGAATATGCGTCGGGGAGCTTGACAAACCCGAACTCGTCGCTGGACCACAACACGATCTCTTCACCCATACGCGACAGGTGAATGGCAATCAGCGACACGACAAACAGAACTTCGGCGACATAGTCACGATCGCTGACGGCATCGAGAGAGTTATCGAAACGACGAGCAAACCCAAGTTCAGCCGCAACCCAATCGGGATCGATAGGGAGCGAGGTTCCAGCCAGCGCGCCCGCCCCCAGGGGTGACACATCCATGCGCCGCAGGCAATCAAGCAAACGGTGCTGATCGCGTCCGAGCGCCCACCCGTGGGCCAGCAAATGGTGTGCGAGCAACACCGGCTGCGCTCGCTGCAGATGCGTATACCCCGGCAAGTACACCTGCCCAACATCAACGGCGCGAGCCAATAGCGTTTCTCGAAGTTGATGGACCCGATGAGCTAACTCAGCAACCTGTTGCTTGGCAAACAAGCGGAGATCGGTGGCCACTTGATCGTTACGACTGCGACCGGTGTGTAAACGCGCTCCAGCTTCGCCCGATAGCTGCGTCACGCGACGCTCAACCTCTGTATGAATATCTTCGTCAGAACCGTGAAACGCGAAGGTGCCCGCTACAAACTCTGCTTCGACCGCGTCCAGAGCGTCGAGCACCGATTCGACATCATCTTCCGACATCAACCCAACACGGCCGAGGCCCCGAACATGAGCTCGAGAACCTCGAATGTCGAATACCGCAAGCGTCTTGTCGAACGACAAGCTCTCGGTGAACTCCATCAATTCCTGCGCGGGCGGCGCAGCGAAACGACCATGCCATAGCGCTGCACCATCAGAGATTCCGGCGCCTTGTTTCAATTTTGGCGCCCTTGATGCGGTCGCTGACTTTGCCGGGGGTTTTGCTTTCGTCACAGTGCACAACCTAACCGTGGAGTACGGCCTAACCGTCGAGTACGACAATCAAACTGGGTGGTCATGCCAACCCCGCAAGCACACGAAGTCGTTGAGCCAACGAAGCCCCACCAACAGACTCCGCAGCAATCACCAAAATCGTGTCGTCACCGGCAACGGTGCCAACCATCTCTTCCAACCGTGCCCGGTCCAACGCGCTTGCCACCACATGAGCGCTTCCCGGCGGCGTTCGCAACACGACGATGTTGAGCGAGTAGGCGACGTCGACAACCCAATCTGAGAACACTCGCCGTAAATGATCTTCCGGAGCGAATTGCTCAGCGGGAAGCTCTGGGATCGCGTAAACC
>JANMEI010000598.1:0-2182 GCA_031376865.1 Acidimicrobiia bacterium
TTCGAGTTGACAAGGACATGCTCGACAACTTACCGTAACGATCACTACAGGAACAAGCTTGTTGCTTGTGCCCCCACGACAAGGACCTCTTCACGTGATCGATTCCCTGAGTTACATCGGATTCACTTCGCCAGCGGCCGACGAGTGGCGCACGTTTGGAACCGAGGTGCTCGGTCTCCAACTGGTTGAGCCACGCTCAACCGAAGACCGAACAGTTCGTCTGCGCGCAGATGATGCGGTGCAACGGTTGATGATCGAACCCGGCGAGGCCAATAACCTTGCGTATCTAGGTTGGGCAGTAAGCGGACCTGAGGAGTTCGCCATCATTGTCTCCAACGTCACGTCGGCCGGGTTCACCGTCAATCAGGGTGACGCTGCGTTGATAGCGGAGCGTCAGGTTGCTGATGTCGCCTGGTTCACCGATGCATTCGGCTTTCGCCATGAACTGTCGTGGGGTTTACTGACTCGCCCCTCCACCTTCCACCCATCTCGATCCATGTCTGGCTTCGTGACCGGTGAGGGCGGCCTCGGCCACGCGGTGCTGATTGTGCCCGACATCAACGCAGCCACTGCGTTCTACACCGACGTGCTGGGCTTCACCTTGTCAGACCAAGTCCACGTGGGCGTCACGATTCGGTTCTTCCATTGCAACAGCCGTCATCACACCATTGCCCTCGTGGGAGTTCCTGGGATGGTTGGCGTGCATCACCTGATGCTGGAAGTGAAGTCCATTGACGATGTTGGCATCGCACACGATATGTGTATCGAGCGAAACATCCCCCTTGCGATGACACTGGGGCGACACACCAACGATTTCATGACCAGTTTCTATGTACGCACACCATCTGGTTTCGAACTCGAATATGGCTGGGGTGCCATCACCGTTGACATGTCAGTCCCGTGGACTGCTCAGTCGTTCGACTCCACCAGCGTGTGGGGTCATAAACCACCGAGTGAGCCGCTGTTTCCCGGCATCCTAAAGCCCTTCGTGGCTGCCAACTCCTGATCGCAGTTTCGGCATGACAACAAAGGTCACTATCACTGGCACCGGCGTGCCGCACATGTCACCGGGTCGCGCTGGTTCGGGCGTGCTGGTTGAGTACGGCGATGTCAAACTTCAGTTTGACGCCGGCAATGCCACTTCATTGCGGCTGATCGAGGCGGGGGTCCATACCCATCAACTCAGCGCGCTGTTCATCACCCATCACCACTCCGATCACCTCACGGGTTTGACCGACGTGTTGTTCTCGCGTTGGTTGGAAAGTCATGGGACGTTTGTGCCTTTGCCGGTGGTGGCACCCGCCGGACCATCTGTGCGGTTTCTGGAACGGATCATGGACCCATGGAAAGACGACATCGATGTTCGCCCCGACCACGTCCATCGCCATGATCATCCTGGGCCTCGCATCCTGGCGTTCGACCCCGAGCCATGTGTTGCTACAGCAACCGAGGTGTGGCGCGATGCAGCAAATGGCGTGCGAGTGCTTGCTCGTGCGGTTCACCACGAACCGGTGTTGCCAGCCGTGGCCTACCGAGTGGAAACTCCAGATGGCGCTGTCGTGATCTCCGGCGACACCATCGTGTGCAACGAGGTAGCCGAATTGGCTAGCGGTGCCCGGGTGTTGATTCACGAAGCGTTTCGACGCGAGGCATTGATGAAGTTCGTCGAGTTTGCACCTCAGCTGGAGCACATCTCGGCGTACCACGCAGACACGGTTGAGTTGGGTGCGATGGCACAGTCCATCAGCATCCCGACGTTGATCCTGACTCACTTGATTCCCAGCCCTGGTCCAGCAGCGGGGACCACCAAGGAGGACTTTGTTGATGACGTCCGGCGCGGCGGTTTCACCGGAGAACTCATCGTTGCCGATGACCTCACATCGTTCGAGTTTGCGTAACGGCAACTCAGCGAGTATCGCTCCCTGACAAGATCCAGCTACCTTCGTCAGGTGACTGATATTGACTCTCGCACGCAGGATTTCCCGGCCGGGTTTTTCGACCGGGCTGATTCATCGAACGACCGAGACTTCTATCGCCCTCAACGACTGGTCACCCATATCGATGGCGGCGCCATTGCAGCAGTCGGTGCGTTGTATGACGAACTTGGACTGAGTGACGACGGAGCATCACCTGTTCTCGATCTAATGAGCAGTTGGATTTCGCACTTCACCCAACCGCCTGC
>JANMEI010000361.1:0-6392 GCA_031376865.1 Acidimicrobiia bacterium
TGTCCGGGCAAGTACGCGCCATCTATGGGCAACGAGTCGCGGTCATACTGCGCCGGTCAGTCCCAATCGTTTACCGGTCGATCGGAATTGTCACACCCCCGGCAGCACAATGGCTCATATGAAGATTGACAGCAGCGCCTCAGATCGGCTTCGCTTTTCACCCATCATTCCGACCACCACCGAGCCGACCTATCTCGCCGGTTCGCTGCTACGACAAGCGATCGTCCTCGGAATCGCAGCACACGGACCGTCCTCACCTGTGGAGGTGTACACCCGACTCGTCGAAGCCGGTTTTACCGTCGCTGGCCGTCGCCCGCTTGAACGAGTACGAAAAGCACTCCTTGCTGAAACACGCGGCGTGTACGGACATCAACCTTCGCTTCACCGGACAGCAGATAACTCGTATGTATACAGATCTCATTCACGAACATCACGAACGTTCCAACGTTGGCGACTGCGCTTCCCGACGATCTAGGTAAAGCGGTCTACACAACACCTGGACCCGAGCCAACGCGACGGGTACGGCGTTCGACCCGATACTGCGGCACCAAGATCAGCGACGACACGGCAATCAATGCCGAACAGACGAATCCCATGCTGGGGATTGACACTCGCTCGATCAGATAAAACCCCACAAACGGAGCGACCACGCCGCGGGTGCCGGTAAAAAAGGTATGCAACGCCATGTAGTCAGCAACACGTCCGGGCGGGGCGAACTTGATGGTCCAGAGGTTCCACAACACATCACCACCGGCGACAGCGAGGCCAAACAGCGTCGCCCCGATCACGAGGCCGGTCATCGACTTCCCCAAGAAGAACGACACGATGCTCAACGCGAACACACCATTGACCAAAATTCGCATCGCAAAAAACGAGAGCTTGTCGAAAGCCCATCCAAACGGCATGATCATCAGTAGACGTACGATTGCCGGAATGATCGTTGTCACCATCGTGATCGCTAACGGGCCGAGGAAGATTCCGTAACGCTCGTTCGAGACGTATTCCACCCGCAACGGCAACATCATGAGATTGGCAAATCCCATGAACATCCACGCCAGCAACACGTTGCGTAACAACGCGTCGGTCCGCATCAACTGCCACCGCAGCTTCCACGCATCGCGCTCGTTCTGCGGTTCGTCATCGCGCAGGCGTAGGGGCATCGCGGGAATACGTCGAATCAACAGCGCTTGGATGCCGAAGGACAACGCCGCTCCCAGCGGGACAATACGCCAGATGGAATCTGAGGTTGGCAACTTCTGCTCTAAGACCTTGGCCACCAGCAACGCGAGCACTGTCGTAAACAGCACCCGAACCCAAATACTGAGGCTCACGTATCGACCGCGGCGACCGTCGGGATAGTTGCGGTTATACAACGCAGTTACTAACGGAACCACACAACCCTGCAACGCCAAACCCACGCTGGCGCCGATCATGAACAAGATCTCGTTGGCGTACACAGCAGCCAACACACTGCTGACAGCAGCAGCGATCAACAAATACGACGCCGGTTCGGTCACCACTCGACCGCTTCGACGGACTCGCTGCACTACCAGCGGTGAGAACAAAAATCCGATACCGGTTGCGCCTGCGATGATCGATTTCGCAATCCATCCGCCATCGAGCACCTTGATCGCGACCAGCAAGAAAAAGGTGCGCTCGCACGCGTCGACAAACCCAGAGAAGCCACTTCGAGCGATGTCGATTCGAAGGGTCTGTTTTTCGTCAGCGGCTCGTTGGTCAGCCGAGCGACCATCAACGAAGAGGGGTAATGCTATTGCTGATGGGCGAGCCACAGCACCCCCAGCGGGGGCAGTGTCAACGAGGTGCGACCCAACGAATCAGCTTCAACCCAGCCCCCATTTCCAATGCCACTCCCACCAAACTCGACGGCATCGGTGTTCAACACTTCGCGCCAGGTTCCGCCCGCCGGCAAGGTGACTGCGTGACCGGTGCGAGGCACGGGTGACAGGTTGGCGATACACACCACCGGTTGGCTGCTGGGCGTACTGCCCCAACGGCCGAACGCGAACACGTTATTGGCGGCATCGTCAGAGACAACCCATCCGAAACCTTCAGGCTCGAAGTCGCGTTCGAACAACGCAGGAAGCGCAGCTTGTTCGCGATGCAACGAACGGATCAACGTCATGATGCCCGCATGGGCAGGGTCGTTGAGCAACCACCAATCCAACTGTCCTTCGGAATTCCATTCGGTCCACTGACCAAACTCGCCACCCATAAACAGCAGCTGCTTGCCTGGGTGGGCAAACATCCACGCGTACAGCGCTCGAAGGTTGGCCCGCTTTTGCCAGGCGTCGCCAGGCATGCGATCGATGAGGCTGCCCTTGCCGTGCACCACTTCGTCGTGACTCAGCGGCAGCACAAAGTTCTCCGTAAACGCGTACAGCAAACCGAACGTCAGTTGCGAATGGTGATGTTGCCGATGAATCGGATCTCGACCGAAGTATTCCAAGGTGTCGTGCATCCAACCCATGTTCCACTTGAACCCAAATCCAAGCCCGCCACCTTCAACGGGCCGAGAGACCGATGGCCACGCGGTTGACTCTTCGGCAATCATGAGAACGCCCGGATGTTGTGCATGGACGGCGGTGTTGAGTTCGCGCATGAAGCTCACGGCGTCCAGATTTTCTCGGCCCCCGAACTGATTGGGGATCCACTCGCCATCTTTGCGGGAGTAATCCAGGTACAGCATTGATGCAACGGCATCGACACGGAGCCCATCGACGTGGAACGTTTCCAACCAGTACAAAGCATTTGCGATCAAAAAGTTACGAACTTCGGTGCGACCGTAGTTGAACACCATGGTTCCCCAGTCGGGGTGTTCGCCTTGGCGTGGATCGGAATGCTCGTAGAGAGCGGTGCCATCGAAACGGGCCAAGGCCCAATCGTCTTTGGGAAAGTGTGCAGGCACCCAATCAACGATCACACCCAAACCCTCTGCGTGCAGATGATCAACCAGAGCACGAAAATCGTCGGGCGTTCCGAACCGAGAGGTTGGCGCATAATACGAAGTGACTTGATAGCCCCACGACGGACCGTAGGGATGCTCGGCAACCGGCAGCAATTGAATGTGAGTGAACCCAAGATCTTTGGCGTGAGCCGCAATCTCGTGAGCAAACTCGATATACGTTTTCGGCCCACGCCAACTTGGTAAGTGCACTTCGTACATTGACATTGGAAGTGCCCAAGGATTCGCCGCAGCACGCTTCGCCATCCAGGGCGCGTCTGACCAGTGATACGACGACTCGGTGATCACACTCGCGGTCAACGGCGGCACCTCGGTGGCGAAGGCCATGGGGTCAGCCTTTTCTCGCAGACCACCATCTTGGGTACCGATGGCGAACTTGTATCGCTGCCCCACCGTTGCTCCCGGAACGAAACCCGACCAGATGCCCGTGCTGTGTACCGGGGTGAGCGGAGATTCATCACGAACGAAATGGTTGAAATCACCAACCACGCTGACATTGGCTGCGCTCGGCGCCCACACCGCAAACCAGGTCCCACTCGTCCCGGCGACCTCGCCAGGATGCGCCCCGAGGTGCTCCCACAGACGATGATGTCGTCCCTCACTAAACAGATAGCGGTCAGTGTCGCCCCAGCGAGGATCGTCAATCACGGCGTCAGTCTAGGAGCGAGCACCCTCCCGCCACACTTCGGCCACCAATAGGGACCGATTCGGTTGCTCGCCACCACTTCGGGCGCTGTGCGTGGCCGCTTTCCACCATCTCTCATCACTCCGTATGAAAGCGCTGTCATCGGACACCGGTAAGCTGTTCGAATGAAGGCGCACCGCTCGTTTACGGTCCGTACCCAACTGCCAGAGTCGCTCGCCCGACTTCAGAGCATTGCTACCAACTTGCGTTGGTCTTGGGACGATCGCACCCGCCGCTTGTTTCGCTGGGTTGACTCCGGTCTGTGGGAGCAAACGGGGCACGATCCAGTAGCGGTCCTTGCTGCAGTTTCTGCTGCTCGCCTCGCCGAGTTGCAAGCTGACCCCAACTTCATGGCGTTTCTGGACGAAACCCACGACGACTTGGCCCGCTACCTCGACTCACCCGGATGGCAGCAACTCAAAGGCGAAAGCCCACTGACCAACGTTGCCTATTTCTCACCCGAATTTGGCATCTCCGAAGCGCTCCCCCAGTACTCAGGTGGCCTCGGCATTCTCGCCGGCGATCACCTCAAAGCCGCCAGCGGGCTCAACATTCCACTGACTGGCGTTGGCCTGTTCTATCGACAGGGCTACTTCCGGCAGGGCTTCAACTCCGAAGGACTGCAGGTTGAGCAGTACCCGGTTCTCGACCCAAACCTGATGGCAATGAGCCCCGCTGTGTACGCAGGTACCGAAGCAGGATCAGAACAGGCCCGCATCGAGATTGATCTGTCCGGCACCCGCGTCGTTGCTCGTATCTGGAAGGCCATGGTCGGCCGCATCGAGTTGTACCTCATGGACGCCGACATCGACGAAAACGATCCCGATGGTCGCGCCGTCACCGACCGCTTGTATGGCGGCGGCGAAGAACACCGCATCCGCCAAGAAATCTTGCTTGGCATTGGTGGTGTGCGTGCACTTCAGGCAGTAGGCGTGCCGCTTCAGGTATTCCATACCAACGAAGGCCATGCCGGTTTCCTTGGTTTGGAACGCATCCGACAGTTCGTCACCAAGCAAGGGCTCACCTTCGACGAAGCCATCGAAGCAACCCGAGCCGGCACCCTCTTCACCACTCACACTCCGGTACCTGCTGGCATCGATCGATTCCCACGACCGCTCATGGAGAAGTACTTCGCTCGTTGGGCTGAAGAGGTTGGCATCACGTTTGATCGGTTCATGGACCTCGGGCACGAACCGGGTGACGGCAACGATGCGCCGTTCAACATGGCCGTCATGGGATTGCGCCTCGCCGGTCAAGCCAATGGCGTTTCGAAGTTGCACGGTGCGGTCAGCCGTTCGATGTTCTCCAACTTGTGGCCCGGCGTCCCTGAAGACGAAATCCCAATTAAGTCCATCACCAATGGCGTACACGCTCGAACTTGGACTGCCCTGTCCATGGGCGAGTTGTTCGAGCGTTACGTGTTGCCCGAATGGCCTGAAGCATCGCTTGATCGTTGGGAACGCATTTTTGACTGTCCCGACAACACGTTGTGGAAGGTGAAAGAAGACAACCGCGCCCGTATGGTTGGGTTCGTTCGCGAACGCTTGCGAGCCAACTTCGAGCGACGCGGCGACGGCGATGTCAGCTGGACGGATCGCGTTCTTGATCCAAACGTCTTAACGATTGGATTCGCCCGACGGTTTGCAACTTATAAGCGTGCAAACTTGTTGTTGTCTGATCCAGAACGATTGAAGCGACTGCTCCTCAATTCTGATCGACCCGTGCAGTTCGTCTTCGCCGGTAAGGCTCACCCTGCCGATTCCCCGGGCAAAGAGATCATGCGTACGATTATCAAATCGTCGCTCGACCCCGAAATTCGTCATCGGGTCGCCTTTATCGAAAACTATGACATCGGTGTAGCCCGAATGATGTACCAAGGCTGCGATGTGTGGTTGAACAACCCCATTCGCCCACTCGAAGCATGTGGCACCTCAGGAGAAAAGGCCACGCTCAACGGTGCGCTGAACCTGTCGATCTCCGATGGTTGGTGGGACGAGTTGTATCGCCCCGCCGGTAGCGGACAGCCAGCCAACGGATGGATCATTCCGTCCGCGGAAGCAGTCCAAGATCAGGCCGAACGAGACCGTATCGAAGCAAATGCGTTGTTTGACCTTCTGGAACGCGAAGTGGTGCCGATGTTCTACGACCGCCCCGAGTCGGCGTTGCCTCGTCGATGGATTTTCCGGGTGAAGACTTCATTGGCCACCCTTGGGCACGATGTCAGCGCCAGCCGCATGGTGAAGGATTACACCACCGAGCATTACGAACCAGCAGCCGTTCGTGCCGGAGTGATTGCCGGTGCCGATGGTTCGATGGCACCAGCAAAGGCGATGTTCGAGTGGAAGCGCCGTGTCCGCGACAACTGGGGCAACGTGTCGGTTGAAGCAGTCGAGGTCAGCGGTGGCACTACCAGCGATGTTGGCGAAGAGCGCGTCGCCACCGCACGGGTTGCACTCGGATCGTTGAGCGCAGCTGATGTTGCAGTGCAACTCATCCACGGCGGCGTTGGCTTAAACGACGAGTTGGAACAGACACAGACAGTTGATATGACGGTCGGCAAAGACGGGAGCTGGAGCGCAGCTTTCACCGCCTCTCGCGCCGGTCGTTATGGCTACAACGTGCGGGTAGTTCCAACGCACGCTGCTCTCGGCTCGTGGGCAGAAGTCGGCGTACATACAACTGCGTAAGTCAGGCGGCTCACGCGGTAGGTTTCTCCTATGT
>JANMEI010000664.1:0-2249 GCA_031376865.1 Acidimicrobiia bacterium
CCACCGCAAAGATCGCCGCTGCGGCAGAAAACCGACCAACGAGAAACGCGAATACGGTCAAGGCAAACCAGATGGCGCTGACTTCGCCAGCCTGCGATAGGCGCACGGCAAACTGGTCAAGCGCACGGTGGTGTCCAGTGTCAGGCCATTTTTGCATCACTCGCTGATCAATACCGTTGGGCCCTGAACTGATGTTCACGAGATGATGTTTCGTTTGTCCTGACATTAACTTCCCTCACCCACCGTTTGCGTTTAGGCTACCTATATGTCAACTGCACCCAAGCGCATTAGTCACTGGATCGACGGTCAGGTCGTCGCAGGAAAGTCGGGCAAAAAGAGCCCCGTCTACAATCCAGCCACCGGTGAAATTCAAGCCGAAGTTGATTTGGCCAGCGTCAAGGAAATGGACCATGCCGTCGCCATCGCAAAGGCTGCATTTCCATCGTGGCGGGCAACATCACTGAGCCGTCGGGCCGAAGTCATGTTCCATTTTCGCGAACTCATCGACGGCAACCGGAAAGAAATCGCCTCGTTGATCACTGCCGAACACGGCAAGGTGCTGTCGGACGCAATGGGCGAATTGTCGCGGGGCCTGGAAAATGTTGAGTTTGCCACCGGCATCCCGCATCTCCTGAAGGGCGGCATGAGCGAGCAGGCCGCCAACGGGGTCGATGTCTACTCGCTGAAGCAGCCTCTTGGGGTGGTGGCAGGAATTACGCCGTTCAACTTCCCCGCCATGGTGCCCCTCTGGATGTTGGCCAATGCCATCGCGTGCGGCAACACGTTTATCTTGAAGCCGTCAGAGAAAGATCCGTCGGTGGCAATGTTCATGGCCGACCTACTTCGTCAAGCTGGATTGCCCAACGGTGTGCTCAATGTGGTGAACGGCGACAAAGTCGCTGTGGATCGCATCTTGAACCACCCTGATATCTCCGCCGTCAGTTTCGTCGGGTCGACGCCAATCGCTCGGTACATCTACGAGACCGGCACGAAGAACGGCAAGCGCGTCCAAGCGCTCGGCGGAGCAAAAAACCACATGGTTGTCCTTCCCGACGCCGACCTGGACATGGCCGCCGACGCCGCCGTTTCGGCCGCGTACGGATCTGCTGGTGAACGCTGCATGGCGATCAGCGTGCTCGTTTGCGTCGGTAACTCGGCCGATCCATTGATTGGCAAAATCAAAGAGCGAGTCAAGAAGTTGCAGATCGGCAACGGTACCGATCCGTCCTCGGAGATGGGCCCGCTCATCACTCGTGAGCACCGTGACAAGGTCGCCAGTTACTTGGACATCGCCGCCAAAGAAGGGGCCAAGGTCGTGCTCGATGGCCGCAAGCACAAGTTCACCGGTGCCGACAAAAATGGGTTCTTCCTCGGAGTATCTCTGGTCGACAAGGTCAAGCCCGGTATGCGGGTCTACGAAGAAGAAATCTTCGGACCGGTGCTGTCCGTTGTGCGGGTGAAAACATACGAAGAAGCCGTTGGTTTGGTGAACGACAACCAATACGGCAACGGCACCGCCATCTTCACCCGTGACGGGGGAGCGGCACGTCAATTCCAGTTTGAATGCCAAGCAGGCATGGTCGGCATCAACGTGCCAATCCCCGTTCCGGTGGCCTATTACTCCTTTGGCGGTTGGAAGTCTTCGTTGTTCGGCGACACCCACATGTACGGCCCGGACGGTGTCCACTTCTTCACTAAAACCAAGGTCGTCACCAGCCGTTGGCCTGACCCAGCCACCTCTAGCGTCGACCTCGGTTTCCCGCAAACCCGCTAACGAGAGAGGTTGCTCGCATTCGTGGGGGTAAACCACCTCCCAGGGCGTCTGCGAGGTGGTTTGCCGCTCTTGGGAGTCCCTTTGTGAACGTTTTGTTTCAACTTTGATCTGTTTGGCGCTGAAGTCGCCCCGCAGAGGTGAACGATCTGTAAAGTCACGGTACTGACTGGTCACTCCCGCGACCGGTCAGGCCGAAGGGATACGTTCATACTTATGGACATCGGAGTCGTTCTCCAAACAGATCCACCCGCCAGCCGGGTCATCGAGCTAGCCAAGCGCGCCGAATCGTACGGATTCAGCCACGTGTGGACATTCGACAGCCACATCCTGTGGCAAGAGCCGTACGTGATCTACAGCCAGATCTTGGCTGCTACCCGGAAAGTGATCGTCGGGCCGATGGTCACCAACCCTGCCACCCGAGACTGGACCGTGACGGCCAGCGTCTACGCCACGCTGAACGATATGTTCGGTAACC
>JANMEI010000677.1:0-4665 GCA_031376865.1 Acidimicrobiia bacterium
TGTAAGCGCCTCCCGACGCATATGGCTTCGTTGCCATCATCCCGCCGTCAGCGTGCAACGACATACCAATCACATTCGGAGCCATCACCCAATCAGCTCCGTCAATAAACGATTCACGCATCCACGCGGTCATTGCCTGCGGGTTCACGCCAGCTAGTAGCGCAAGATTGCCAAGGACCATCAACCGTTGGATGTGATGGGCATAGGCTCGCTCTTCGACGCCTTCCACCGCCTGCGCAACACATGCCATGTTGGTTGCGTGTGAATCTCGAAACGCGATGGGCACAGGGACGTTCGCCTCAAGTTGATTGTGCTGGGTGTAGCCCTCGCCCCAAAAGTGAGACAGCCCGAATACGTACTCACGCCACCCAATGATCTGCCGGATGAACCCTTCCGCGCTGGCCAGCGGAACTGTTCCGTTTCGATAGGCGTCTTCGGCCGCGTGAACCACATCACGTGGTGACAACATTCCGAGGTTCATCGAACTCGACAGAGCAGTGTGGGCCAGCAACCAATTGCTCTTCAACATTGCATCTTCATGCGGACCGAACCGTGGCAAGACTTCGCTGATGACGCGGCCAAGGCGTTCGTGGGCTTGCTCGGTGGTGGTGGGCCACAACCCATGCCACTCAGCACCGATTGCTTGAGGTGCATACTGATTAATCAGTGCAGTTATTTCCTGATCTACTTCGTCGAGTTCGTAGGTGCTGGGCTCTGGCCAGGATCGACCATCTTTGGGAGGTGGTTCCCGATTTTCATGATCCAGGTTCCACTGCCCGCCCGCTGGCTCGTCACCATCCATCAACAAATCGAGACGCGTCCGTTGAAACCGGTAAAAGTCTTCCATTCGCAAGCGACCCTTGCGCGTTGACGCCCACTCGGCAAACGTCTCGGTCGAACATAAAAATTGATCGTTGGGCACAACTTCGCATTCAGAAAACGACTGCACCAATGCGCGCAGCCGTACTTCTGCTGGCTCCATGACCCGCACCGTTGCCGGAGAAAACTCTGCCACATGCTGACGCAGCCCTTCGCCCATGGTTGCAGCAATACGCCAGTCGACCTTGAAGCCTTCGTCTGCCAACGACAGGGCTAGTCGTCGCATCCCGGCAAGTACCACGTGGACGCGTTGTCGATGCCAAGGTCGTGATGCCAGAAACGTTTGGGACACCACGAATAACACTCGGGTATCAGCCGGGGAAGTCCCGCTTAACGAGGTCGTGTTGCGATTGAGTTGATCACCGAGTATCCAGACCGTCTGCATGCAGACGATTCTGGCTCAGCCGTTACTCTTCTAGGTATTCCTTGAGCTTCTGACTTCGCTGAGGGTGGCGAAGTTTGGCAAGGGTTTTCGTTTCGATCTGGCGAATGCGCTCTCGAGTGACAGCGAACTCTTTGCCCACTTGCTCAAGGGTACGAGCCTGACCATCTTCTAAACCGAAACGTCGACGCACCACTTCTCGTTCGCGCTCGGACAGGCCTTCAAGGACGAGCTCTACTGCTTCATTGAGCAACGACCGGGTTGCAGCGTCTTCGGGTTTGATAGCTGCTGAGTCGTGGATGAAGTCACCCAGCACGGAGCCGTCTTCTTCGCCGACGGGCGATTCGAGCGACAACGGATCGTAGGCAATGCGCTGAATCTCGCGAACACGATCGGCAGTCATGTCGAGACGCAAACCAATTTCTTCTGCGGCAGGTTCGCGACCCAACTCTTGCAACAGGTCACGTTGAGTGCGAGCAACCTTTTGGATGATCTCGACCATATGTACCGGAATACGAATCGTCCGGGCCTGATCGGCAATTGATCGGGTGATGGCTTGACGAATCCACCATGTGGCGTAGGTCGAGAATTTAAAACCCTTGGTGTGATCAAACCGTTCGACGGCTCGCATCAGGCCGAGGTTGCCCTCTTGGATGAGGTCCAATAAGGTCATGCCGCGATTTGCGTACCGCTTCGCAA
The DNA here is from genome assembly GCA_031376865.1 of Acidimicrobiia bacterium. GTDB lineage: Bacteria > Actinomycetota > Acidimicrobiia > Acidimicrobiales > JANYDT01 > JANNBN01. The sequence goes on from JANMEI010000677.1 coordinate 1,961, forward strand.
TAGAAACGACGAGACGCAGGTTCGCGTTGGTGAGATCGGTTTTTCCGTCTTCGCCCGCACGCTTCGTCGCCTCAAGTTTGCGACGCACATCGAACGGAAGCGTCGTGCCATCGGCAGCTGCTTCAGCAAGTTTGTTTTCGGCAATCACGCCGGCAGCGATCAGCGAGGCAAGCCGAACTTCGCCTTCACCATTGAGTAGCGGAAAGCGGCCGATGTCTTTGAGGTACTGACGAACCGGGTCTGCGGAGTAGCCACTGCCGCCGGTAGCTGCGGTGGTACGCGACGATTCCCGACCGCCATCTACTCCGTCTCCGTAATCGACATCCCCCATGTGAGGAACCAGGGTACCAACTGATCCAGTGCTGCGAGGCGAGTCTCGGGTTCGGTGAGCTGCATTTCATGCGCACGAAGGAATGGGATCGCACCAGATTGGGGATGTTCAGGTGAACGGCGCAACACATTTACTGCTCTGGCAACCGCCCCGCGGACTACTAGTCCCACCAAATCGAGCCCGTCTGGAGCGGCCTGCTCGACCGCTAAACGCTGTAGGAGATGCGATAGCTCGGGTTCATCGACGCTTCGATCGATCGCTGGGGTGACGTCTCCGACTTCAAGAAGCAACGAACAGGCCCGAGCATGTAACGGCAAGGCAAAGATTCCTTCAACACAATGAGCAATTACTGATTCCGGATGGTGAATAAGCGCCGTAAGGAGTTGTTCTTCGGCTCGGCCGATGCGAGTGGTGGCCGCTGAGGCTGCGGTGTTAGGTGAACCAGCACGTCCGCCGCTTGGCTTCAGTTTCGCTGGACGCTTGAAGACGGCACCCATCTCAGGGTCATCCGGTGGTGGAGGTTCTTCATTGGCAACGACTCGTTCCGCTGTTCCTCCTTCCCGTTTCTTCGCGCTCTGTGTGCTTGATGTGTTGGTTGCGGCTTTGGCACGCAGCGCCGCTGACTTGCGCGGATCGGCAAGGTCGCTGAGGACCTGCGCCATCATTGCTTCGGAGATCCGACACCGATCGGCAACCTCACGTAGGTATTGTTCGCGCACAAACGGACTCGGGTGCTCGGCGATCATGGCAACGGCGTGCTCGAAAACGCGACCGCGCCCTTCGGGTGTCTTCAGGTCCCCATTGGCGATCGCTCGTTCAATTCGGAATGCCAGGAACGGTCGCGCTGACTTCACCGCTTCAGCGAGCGCTTCGGGATCACGGCCGGCAAGGTCGGCGGGATCAGCGCCGTCAGGAAGTGACACCACCACCAAATCGATTTCGAAACGCTTTTCCCATTCGTAGAACTTGGCTGCCGCGTTTTGGCCCGCGGAATCTGCGTCATAGGCGAGGACGATTCGCCGAGCGAAGTTCTTCAGCATCTTGAAGTGCTCGTCGGCAAGTGCAGTTCCACACGTGGCAACGGCGCGCGCCATTCCGGCGCGATGAAACGCGATGACGTCGGTATACCCCTCACACACAATAACCTCGTTCGCTTCAACGATTCCCTTCTTCGCCCAGTTCAATCCGTACAGCGTTCGACTCTTTGAGTACAGCAGCGTCTCGGATGAGTTCTTGTATTTGGGCCCATCGGCTTCTGGCAACTTGCGCCCACCAAACGCTATGGGTTGGCCCGACACATCAAAAATGGGAAACAGAATCCGTGACCGGAAGAAGTCGTTCATTCGCCCGTGGCTGTTCAACACGCCAAGACCGGTATCCTTCGCCACGTCAGACGGAAGACTGAGCGTCTTGTTGAGGACGTCCCAACCATCGGGGGCCCAGCCAAGTTTAAACGCTCGGACGGCTTCTCCGTCGTACCCGCGAGACTTGAGGTAGTGACGTGCCGCGCCGCCTCCGGGTGAGCTCAATAGTTGTTGGTGGTACCACACGACGGCACTGTCCATCGTGTCGCGGAGTTGCTCGCGTCGTTTGCGATCACGACCGGTCGACTCGTTGTCGTAGCGAATGGTGATGCCGGCTTTGGTGGCAAGGCGCTCAACGGCGGCGGCAAAGTCAAGATGGTCCAGTTCCATCACAAACCGAATGACGTCACCTTTTGCTTGGCACCCGAAGCAGTAATACAAACCCTTCTCGGGGTTAATCGTGAACGATGGAGACTTTTCCGAATGAAACGGACACAGCCCTTTGTACCGATTTCCGACGCGCGAAAGCTGCAGGTGCTCTGAGGCAATCGCGACAAAATCCGTGGCGTGGCGGACTTTGGCAATGTCTTCTTCCGATATCGCCATTCTCCCTAGTTTGGCTCAGGTCTGACACCCAGGACGCAGAGTTCGGAAGCGGGCTAAAAAACTTGCAGTAGTACTGCAAGTTCATTTTGGTTGCCAGGTGATCTAAACGCCGTTTTAATAATGCTGAAGAACACTAAAGTCTCGTCAGGAACTCGACGATCTGATGATGACATCCGAAGGGCGAACGACACCGAATGAATTTGCAAGCTGCTGCAGACCGCCTTGGCGTCCACTATCAAACCGCTTACCGCTGGGTTCGCGAGGGCACGCTGGCGGCAGTCAAAGTGCAATCCAGCTACGAAGTTACCGAGGAAGAACTCGATCAGTTCGTGTCCCGACGGGCGCTGCCGTCCAGCCCTCCCGAACGAATAACGGTTCGCAGTTGGGACGCTCAGCAAGAGCGCCTCTATCAGGCGTTGTTGATAGGCGACGAACTTGAAGCACGAGCGATTGCCGATCGCCGC
>JANMEI010000696.1:0-2858 GCA_031376865.1 Acidimicrobiia bacterium
TTGAAGTTGAACGCGCCGACGTAAAGAGCGCATGGAAGATTCGTCGAGACGGAAAACGTAATCGCCGAATTACCGGTAACACCCCGATGTCCTTCTCCGGTCCCGCAGCTCGCGACGCTCGATTGGTCGGCGGGGCCATCGGCATGTTCAACAATTGCGGTGGCGGTGTCACGCCGTGGGGAACCGTTTTGACGTGCGAAGAAAACTTCAACCAGTACTTTGCGAACTCAACGAAAGTTGCCAGCGCAGCAGAACGGAACACTCACGTTCGATACGGCGTCAATACTGCTGCCTCGGGCAGGTTGTGGGAGCGGAGCTACCCAGAGCGCTTTGATCTCGCAGTGAGTCCTGACAATGTGTTTAAGTATGGCTGGGTAGTGGAAATTGATCCGGATGATCCGAAGTCGGTTCCGGTAAAGCACACGGCTCTCGGACGATTCAAACACGAAGCAGCTACCGTCGTCGTTGCCAAGACTGGGCAGATCGTTGTGTACACCGGTGACGACGAACGAAACGACTATTTCTATAAGTACGTATCGTGGGGCACCTATGACTCGAAGTTGGGTAAGGCGAACGCTCGATTGTTGACGGAAGGCACCCTTCACGTTGCCCGGCTCTTTGCTGACGGCACACTCGAGTGGATTCCGCTGGTGTACAACTCGCGACCTGAACTCGGAGGCTTTGCGTTCTCGTCGCAGTCAGACATCTTGATCCGTGCGCGAGAGGCTGGCGATGCAGTCAAGGCGACGAAAATGGACCGACCCGAAGACGTGGAAACCAATCCAAAGTCCGGCAAGGTCTACGTCTTGCTGACCAACAACTCGGCGCGTCGTGCCGCTGCAACCGATGGTGGTGAGTTGGCGGCGAACCCGCGGTTTAACGCCACCGAGGGCAACCGGACGGGCCATATCCTCGAGCTCACCGAAACTTCTGCAATGGGTCATGCTGGCAAAACCAGTCGGTGGGACGTGTTCATGTTGGCTGGTGACCCAGGCGTTGGCCGGCGAGTGTCCTCGCTCGACCAGGCGAAGGACTCGAAGGACTTGTACTTCGCCGGATACACCGGCGCAGTGAGTCCAATTGGTGCACCCGACAACGTGTGCTTCTCACCTGACGGCGTGATGTGGGTTGCGTCTGATGGGGCCCCTAACGCAATCGGGTACAACGATGGCCTCCATGCAGTGCAGACGACCGGCAAGAACCGTGGACAGGTGTTGCAGTTCCTGTCGGTGCCAGCCGGAGCGGAAACGTGTGGCCCAGAGTTCACTCCCGACCAAACAACCGTATTTATTGCCGTGCAACATCCTGGTGAAGATGGTGTGCTGCGTGTTGCTGGCGATCCCACAACGAATCCACAAAGCAGCTGGCCCGATGGGCCGGGCACCGTGCCTCGATCAGCGACCATTGCAATTCGCCACAAAGACGGTACCAAGATCGGGCAATAGCGGTACCTCACAGTTGAGTAACCAAAGTTGAGTGGCGCGCCCGACGGAGCGCGCCCTCATCGGGTGGTGGTAAACCATCGATATGGCTATCGCTCAACGTCTTCATCACACCGCTTACGTCACCAAAGATCAAGAGGCAACACGGGCGTTCTATGAGGACGTGCTTGGTTTCCCTCTCATTGCGACGTGGTCGGAAGCCGACGAACTATTCGGCGCCGAGCGAGTGTACTGCCACACATTTTTCGGCCTTGCTGATGGAAGCGCTCTGGCGTTCTTTCAATTCGCCAACAAGGCCGATCAAGACGAGTTCGACCCCGATCTGGTGCCATCTCCATTTCGACACATTGCCTTGAAGGTCGATGTCGACGCACAAGCTGAACTTGAGCAACGGCTCGACGCAGCAAAATGGGAAGGCACCTTCGTGCTTGAGCATGGGTACTGTCGATCGTTGTACACCACCGACCCGAACGGGATGCTGGTCGAGTTTACGGTCGACGCTCCGGCGGCTGAGGCCATCAATGCAGCACGCCGCCTCGACGCACACGAGACGCTCAAACGATGGCTAGCTGGCGATCACGCTTCCAACAACAACTACCGACAGACTGACGCGTGAAAGGGCTGCTCCTTCCGACCACGGTGATGGGAAGCTATCCGCAACCCGGATGGCTGATCGATCCTGATCGGCTGCTTGCTGACTCTGTCGCGCGAGTCCGAACCAGCGAAGTGTGGCGTGTAGACGCGCAATACCTCAACGAGGCAATCCAGGCCGCAACTTTGATGGCGATCGCTGACCAAGAAGCAGCAGGAGTCGACGTCATCACCGACGGCGAGATAGGTCGCGAGTCGTACTTCAATCACTTCGCAAATTCGCTCGCGGGGGTCGACCAAGACCGAATCGGTTCGGCTCCCAACCGCCTTGGTGGATCATCGCCAGTGCCCTTAGTAGTTGGCGAAATCAGACGCGAACAACCAATCGAGCTCGACAACGCCCTCTTTCTTCGGCGTCATACGGCAAAACAAACCAAGGTCACCGTGCCCGGACCGTTCACGTTGAGCCAACTTGCGGAAAACACGTTCTACCCTGACCAGCGCGGTTTGGCAATGGCGTACGCAGCGGTGGTGAACGAAGAATTGCGTGATCTTTCCGCCGCCGGCATCGATGTCGTGCAGCTCGACGAACCATACCTCCAAGCGAACCCCGCCGCAGCAAAAGCGTTTGCTGTTGAGGCCATCACGGCAGCCTTCGAAGGCGTTACCGCCACCACCACGTTGCACACGTGTTACGGATATGCGGCGTACGTCACAAACAAAACAGACGGCTACCCGGTGCTCGATGAGTTGGCCCAGATTCCCGTTGACTGGATTGCGGTCGAAACGGCACAACCCAATCTGGATCCGTCGATCGTCACATCG
>JANMEI010000699.1:0-2394 GCA_031376865.1 Acidimicrobiia bacterium
TGATTATTGCGCCGCTATGCGTTGCGGTGATTGGTGTCTCAATTGCTTTGAGTCCGCTGGAAGACCGCCTTGGTTTTGCTGCACTGCCGGCTTCGTATTTCGTCATCTTGCTTGCGATGATCGCCCTGTACCTCGTGCTCATTGAGTGTACGAAGTGGTGGTTTTATCGTGCGGACCGTCAGCCGCAACCTCACCAGCGCACCGACAACGAACGTCGCGACCATCGTGTCCGTCGCCGGGCGGCACGTTTTGCTCGACACACATCGCCATCACGTCTGAACAAGACCAGACCCGGGTACAAGCGCCCAAAAGTTTGACAAACCTCGAGTCACAAAGGACCTTCATGATTCTCGGCCTCTTTGCGATAAACGTCGCATTCACCCATCCCCATGTGCCGTGATCGTCGTACCCACGAAAAGACTTGCATCGACGGCGATAGTGATGAGTTCCGCCCCACTCGGTCACCCAGCAGAGACCCTGCCCTTCAACACCACGGCCGAACAGCACCGGCAGATCGTGCGTGCCATCATGATGCGTGCCTACCAAGCAGCTGTTCCGAGCCCACGTGAATGGGCGTTGGCTCGAACGCTGGCGATGGATGCTTATCTGCGTGTTCGGGTACGGCTCGGCGGTCCACGTGGTGCAGTTGGCTATGTCGGGCGGGCGGCCTTACGAGGGAAATCCTTGGTGGCTTGTGGTCTTCTTCGTCTCGCTCACTGTCTTCGACCCGGCTGTAGCGATCGGCCTTGCGCAGCGTCGCCGGTGGGCGGTGTGGTTCGCCACGGTCCTTCTTGTGCTCGATGCGGTCGCCAACGGCTACTCGATTTACGTGGTCGTCCCAGCCACGGGTCTGACGTTGGCGCGTGTCGGCCAAGGGGTCATTACGGTGCTGGCGATCGTTGCAACCATGACTGTTCGGCCGCTCGATCGTCGTCTTGCCGCTCACCCTCGGTCGGGCCTCGGCTCCATGACCGACCGAGGTGAGGGCTGATCCGGTTCCCGCTCCACCCAATCACACGAACCGTTCAGGCGATCACCTGCGCACGTATCAACCAATCCACATCTCAACGTCACTTTCGCTCGTGGACGTAGGGCTCAGACGTGCTAACTCGTTGAAGCCCCGATCCTCCAGATCTCGTGAGCTTGATTCCGGTGGCGATAAACCAGGCTGCAAACACAACTTCGCAGAGGACGGTAATCGTTAAGCCGATGACCCACGGATACGAGCCGACAACGTCCGCTACTCCGGTGAGAACACCAGTCCAAACCAGCGTGTTGCCGTAGAAAGTGTTGCGCATGGAGAGCGCAATCAGGATCGTGGCGACACCGAACACGAGCCCAACTGTGTGTTGTCCGCCGTAGTACATCGATACCAGGAGCCGCAATGTTGCCGGTTCTTTCAACGCAATCGAGTGCACCGGGTAAACCAGACGGCCATGGATAACGGTGAGTGCCATCATTACCGGGATGGTTACTGCTAGGAGGCTGCAACCCCACCGTGCGAGGCGGTGGTCAAGCCGGTCGAGGCTTGCGAAAAGGCCAATGGCACCCAGCACCAGCAACACCGTCGCGACGAACGACACCTCGTTCAGCAGAGTCAACGGAATCTTTTGGGCGGATTGCCATGCAATCAGTTCCGTTCCGTTGACAGGAGGTGCGCCGATCTTAAAGTCGAGAAAAGCCTTCGCAAGGAACAAGATACCGCTGCCAGTCAGCGCGAGGCCTTCGATCTTGGAATTTTCGGCACCTTCAGGGATAGTTGGCCTCCAACTGGCGTTGCGCCCGGGCGAAAACCGGCACATCCGCAGATACCCGAAACGGCGGACCCTAAACCGCAGCGGCCCCAATTATTCGTTTGTATGCGCACATTGGGTTTCAAAAAGCACGTCACGGGTATTGACATGGAACCCGAGCATTCTGCGGTCCTGGCGAAACGATCGAGCTGTGGCCGGCGATTTCGCCGCATGTGAGGACGAAGTGAAGTAAGCGCTACTCGCTGCTGCGCAGATCGCAGCAGCGTTCTTGATCCCGGAGGCCACAATGGCCCAAGGCATCAGTCGAGCGAATGTCGCGATACGAGCCAACGGGCCGCGTCGCTACGCACCCAAAACTGCGGTATCTGGGATCGCAACGCCATCACTCGGGAACGCAACTTGTTGAGGCGTCGTTTACCACTGGACATATCGGTCCATTCCAACTGCAAGACGCGATTGCTGCTGTCCATGCATAAGCCCGAACGGCAGCGATCTCATCGTTGCGATCATCCACGCTCAGCAGCACATCGTAGGTAGGGCCCATGGCGAAGCGCAGGTCGAACTGGTAGGAGTCGATCAGGCGATAGCCGACCATCGCTTTCAGTTTCAGGGTGGTACGGACCAAATCGTCCTCGTACTG
>JANMEI010000701.1:0-2794 GCA_031376865.1 Acidimicrobiia bacterium
GAGCCAGCAATTCAAAAACACTGAGGGTCAAGCTGCTGTGCGGGCAGTCGGCGTGTGCAAGTCCTATGGACGAGTTGAGGTATTGAAGGGCATCAACCTTTCGGTCATGCCTGGTGAAGTGACGTGTTTGGTGGGCCCTTCCGGGTCGGGCAAGACCACCCTGTTGCGCTGCATGAACCACTTAGAACGAATCAACGCCGGTCGTCTGGAAGTTCATGGCGAAGTGGTTGGATACAAGCAGCTGAGCAACCGACTTTTCGAGCTGAATGAGCGCGATCTGTGTCGACAACGAGCACAAATCGGCATGGTGTTTCAGAGTTTCAACCTGTTTCAGCACATGACTGCCTTAGAGAACATCATCGAGGCGCCGCAGCAGGTGCTCGGCGAACCGAAGGCTGAAGTAGTTCAACGGGCCCGGGCGTTGCTCGCCCAAGTTGGGCTGTCAGGCAAAGAAAACAGTTACCCACGGCAGCTGTCGGGTGGCCAACAGCAACGCGTTGCGATTGCACGCGCGCTGGCAATGCGGCCGCGACTGATGCTGTTTGATGAACCAACGTCGGCACTTGACCCCGAGCTCGTTGGCGAAGTTTTGGCCGCGATGCTGGACCTTGCTAAATCTGGCATGACCATGGTTGTGGTCACTCACGAGATGGGTTTCGCGAGCGAGGTTGCCGATACCGTGGTGTTTATGGACGGTGGAGTCGTGGTCGAGGCTGGCCCTCCAGCACAGGTGTTGGGCAACCCGCAACAGGAACGCACCCAGGCATTTCTGTCGAAAGTGCTGTAGTCGGGTTTACGTGCTTGACGTCGCGTAGCGCCGAGCTTGGGCTTCTCGCACCACCGCACCGGGCCGTACCGGACTGATCAGGAATCGTGCTGTTCGGCCGACTTCGCCTGTTTTGCGGTCAGCGGTCAGCTTGGTGAGTTCTACCTTTTCGCGCAGCAACACCTCAAGCGGCATCCCGGTAGCCCCCAGGGTGAGATCAAGCGAGTCGGTGTCGGTTGGGGCTGGTGCTATCGACTCAACGACATTGCGGCGAAACAACACGGGATCAAGCAACACCAACTGATCATGAACCACGAACCCAGCTGGAACAAACACGACGAAACGGCGGCTGAGCTGATGTAGCGATCTGGTGCCGATCCAGGTCATTCCCATGGCAAACAAACCAACAATGCTTGCGACAATCCAGGCTTTGGCGGCAAACAGAATCGGACAAAGAACGAAAGATCCAACAGTAAGTGTAGATACAAGTATCGATATGGGCAGCAACCCGATTGGTGTTTTGAGAGCGTGGCGGCTTTCGTTTGGATAGGCCGGCCCATCCATGCACCACGTTGCCGTCTCTGCGGAACCAACCGTGGCTATCACCAACACAGCTCCTATTACGGCTGCAACACGCTGCCACAGCGGCACCCCTGCCTCCACGCAGACCCAAACGGCGCACCCAACCACGGCGGTCATGGTGAGGCGAAGTGCGGTGAGTCCGATTGGATGTGCAAGAACGACGGCGAGCAATCCGATTGTCCAGGTTATCCAGGCAACGATGGTCCCCATCAGTTGCACTGGTCGAGAGTGTGAGGAGAGTGCGGAGCCGATGGCCAAGCCGAGTGTGACGACCTGGACTGACCAGGTGAAACGGTTGATCCACGGCCGGGCCTGATCAAGCTTGGTTGTCGCCGCTGGACTGGAAGGCACGCCAATATTCTACGGACACAGCGAGTGTGGTTCGAACCAATCACGGGCTGAATCACTTCACCTTGGTTCGATTCACCGATATGGTCAATCTGTGGTTAGTACGGCAGAATCAGATCCTCGTCCGCGCGCAGAAACGTTGCGCGCCTCGATTGCGTTTCACAACGACCGATATCACCGAGATGATGATCCCGAGATTTCCGACGCCGACTTCGACGCGCTCACGAGAGAACTCCGTGCCCTTGAAGAGCAACACCCCGAACTTGCGGTGGACACCAGCCCTACCCAACAGGTAGGGGCTCCCATTGCCGAACAGTTCTCGGCGGTCGAACATCTCCAACCGATGATGAGCCTCGACAACGCCTTCGGTTGGGATGAACTGCAGCAGTGGGATCAACGGAATCGTAAGCTCCTCGGCCCCGAAGCGCAGTTGTCGTATGTCGTCGAGTTGAAGATCGATGGTCTCGCGATGAGCATCGTGTATCGAAAGGGTTTCTATCAGCGTGCCGCCACACGCGGCGATGGGCGGGTTGGTGAAGACGTGTCGAGCAACGTGTCAACCATCGCTGCGGTGCCAAAGGAACTCACGACCACCACGCCTCCAGACATCATGGAAGTTCGCGGCGAGGTGTACATGCCACGGCGTGCCTTTGAAGAACTCAACGAGCGGCGCGCCGCTGCTGGCGAGCCGCAGTTCGCCAACCCGCGTAACTCAGCGGCTGGCAGTCTTCGTCAGAAAGACTCACGCGTGACCGCAAGCCGAGAACTCAGTTTCTGGAGTTACCAACTCGGAGCACTTGAGGGCGGACCTTCGTTCACCAAACACTCCGACACGTTGGAGTTCTTGTCCGAGTGTGGCCTGCCGGTCAATCCAGAAGTGCGGGTGCTCGCCTCGTTGGATGAGGTGTTTGCCCGATGTAACTATTGGCAAGAGCACCGTCACGATTTGCCGTATGACATCGACGGAATTGTGATCAAACTCGATGATCTCCGTCAGCGTGGTGAGCTTGGTTCTACCTCGAAGGCACCTCGTTGGGCAATTGCCTACAAGCTCCCGCCCGAAGAGCGCACGACGTTGCTGCGAGATATCCAGGTGTC
>JANMEI010000716.1:0-4752 GCA_031376865.1 Acidimicrobiia bacterium
CGAGCGTTGGGCGATTGAAACGTTTGGGACGAACGACAAGGCCGTCCTGGCCTGGGCAGTGGTTGTTGTCCTGCTCGGGTGTGGCGCCTACGTTGGTCATCGGGCCCGAACCCGACCGGTCGTTGCGGTGATCGGTGCCGCAGTGCTCGCCGCTGTTGGTTGCTTGATTGCCGCGGCCGCCCGAACGGGAAGTCTCGTTGCGCTCATTCCCGTATTGGTCGCGGCGGTTATCGGCTGGATCACGCTGTCGTTGTTGCTGCGAGTGATCGATCCGTTCGCCGGTGGCAATGCGGGTGGCAGCACTGGGGGCGGGGGTGCTTCGCGAACTTCTTCGACGGCCCGCCTCGATCGTCGTCGGTTCATTGGCCTCGGCGGGGTAACTGCTGCCGGCGGGCTCTTGCTGCATCGAGCTGGCACGTCAATCGGCGCGGCTGGTCTTGATGACTCACAACGCCTCAAGTCAGCCGCTCAAGCGGGTGCATCCACGGCCAGCGGGTCTGGACCTGTTTCGACGATCCCTGTTTCGCCGGCGGGTGTCGACTTCGCTCTCGAGGGCCTCGCCAAATGGCGTGTGCCAAATGATGATTTTTATCGGATCGATACAGCATTTGTGGTGCCACGCGTCAACGCCGATGATTGGAAACTCACCATCGGTGGCTTAGTCAAACAAGAACGTACGTATACCTATAAAGATTTGGTGAGCCGAGCAACGCTCGGACGCGACATCACCTTGATGTGCGTATCCAACGAGATTGGCGGCGATCTGGTAGGCAATGCGTACTTCCAAGGGGTTCCCTTACAGGAGCTTCTTGAAGAGTGCGGGGTTACGCCCGAAGCTGAACAGGTGTTTTCCACTTCGGTGGACGGATGGAACTGTGGCTTTCCGCTCGCTGCTGCACTCGATGGGCGAGACGCAATGGTTGCAGTGGCAATGAACGGCGAACCGTTGCCGTACCTGCACGGATTTCCAGCGCGCTTAGTAATTCCAGGGATTTACGGGTACGTCAGCGCAACAAAATGGTTGGATCGGATCGACCTACTCCGTTGGGATGACGCCGAGGGGTATTGGATCCCACGTGGGTGGTCCCAACTTGCTCCCGTCAAAACGGCAAGCCGCATCGACGTGCCGAGGACCCGATCAACCGTTGCTCTCGGGAAGATTGCCGTTGCTGGTGTCGCATGGGCCCAACATCGGGGCATCGAAAAGGTGGAAGTTCAAGTGTCAGATGGGCCGTGGGTTGAGGCAGAACTTGCTGCCGACGGCGGCAACGATGCGTGGCGGCAGTGGAAGTATGTCTGGGACACAGCCCGGTCGGGTTCGGGAGCGCACACGATCAAGGTTCGAGCTACCGACAAGACGGGGGCGGTTCAACCGCTTGGACCAGCACCGGTTGCACCGGATGGGGCAGAGGGCTTTCACACCATCAGAGTGAAAGTGTCATAGAGCGCCAACGCTGCACTCAAAAGTCGAGGGCGGAAAGATCGGGCAGCCACTCCTCGGCTCGTTGAACTGCTTGCTGCCACCGGTTGCGATCAGGTGAGGAAACAGGTTCCACCCGGAGCAACGGGTCCCACGTGGCGCCAATATCGGCGAAGCTCGCCCATGTTCCGGTGGCGAGCCCCGCCAGCAACCCAGCGCCGAGCGCCGTGGCTTCGACGACCGGTGATACTTCTATTGGCATCTGCGTCGCATCAGCGAGAGCTTGCACGAAGACCTTGTTGCGTGACATACCACCATCAATGCGAAGCGCGCGTATGGTGTTTGGCGCATCGCGTTGAGCGGCTTCAACGAGATCTGCGCCACGGTGTGCCACCCCCTCCAAAACAGCGCGAACAATTTCTGGGCGGCCGGTTCCCCGAGTCATCCCGAGGAGCGTGCCTCTGGCTCCGTAATCCCAATGAGGGGTGCCGAGCCCTAACAACGCAGGGACAAAGAACACACCGCCGGTGTCGGAGCACTGTGCTGCGACCAATTCACTTTCGGCAGGGGAGCTCAACATGCCCATGTCATCTCGCAGCCAGTCGACGCATGTACCCGCCGACAACATGATCGCCTCGAGCCCCCACGTTGCCGTGCCGTTCTGGCGCCACGTCACAATCGGGAATGTTCCATGAGCGCTGCGGCGCGCTACCGGCGGGGCAGTGGCGCCAGTCACCGTGTCAAGCATTCCCCCGGTGCCAAACGTGAGCTTTGCTGTCCCAGAGGCAACACAGGCTTGGCCGATTAACGACGCCTGTTGATCGCCAACCAACGACGATAGGAGGGGAGCGCCAGGTAATGCCGCCAGGGGTCCAAGTTCACCGGTGGTGTCGACGATCCGAGGCAACATTGCTTCTGGAATATTCAATGCGCGCAGACGATCAGAATCCCAACGGACCCCACCATCTGGGATCACCTCTACCAATCCTGTAACGGCAGCGTTGGTTGCGTCAGTGATGTGAAGTTCGCCGTTGGAGAGGTTCCAAGCAACCCACGAATCGACGGTCCCAAATCGCAATCGACCGGTCTCAGAAAGCGCTCGTGAGTGGTCGTACATGTCGAGCAGGAACGCAAGTTTGGTGGCTGACTGGTTGGGTGCCAGGTTCATCCCCTGCGCGTTCCACATCAGACACATTCCGGCAGTGCGGATGTCTTGCCAACCGATAGCCGGAGCTATTGGCCGGCCGGTTTCCGTATCCCACACGACCGTCGATGCTCGCTGGCTGGCAATCCCAACTGATTGCACCGGACCAAACTCGCTGAGGCAGTGCAGTGCAGCGTCAAGGGCGGCAATTGCCAGTGACAATGCGTCGAACTCGACCGCACCGGGAAACGGCGAGGTTGGCGACAGAGGTCGGCGCGTCTCGTGAGTCATCTTCGCGTCGGGGTGGACGATGACCCCGCGTAGCGAGCTGGTTCCTATGTCAATGACGAGGTGACTCATCGTCTTCCTTCCAACCGGCCACTTCGGGCAATGTAAGCAGTATGACTATTCGCGAGACTTGCGGGAAGACCCGTTGGAGACCATGCCGCCGAATGTTCCGGTACTCGCCCCCAGCAAGAGTGCAAATATTCCGGTGACCACCCGAGCGACGCCCGGTGATTGAGCAAGCCCGATCAACGCCAGCGGAAACGTCGTCAGCGCACCGGCGACGGCTCCGTGCGAGAGCGGAGCTTTGCGTTCGAGGAGGCCGGACCGAAAACCACCAAGCATGCAACCCAACAGTCCGAAGATCGTGATCGCCGCGGTCCGACGTCCGCTTTGCCAGTCCAACACCAAGCGACCGGTCAAGGCGATGCCGATACCAACACCGGCACAGATCCAGCCAGTGACTGCACCACCGACCGCTGATTTCCAGTTGATGTTGTTGAACATCGTCACCATGACCCTTCGTGAGAGAGAAACGGAAGCATCTCACCATCGAGAGCAGCTTGCGCTTTCGGTCCGGGAATCCATCGGTTTCCCAATTGGCTGATGACCCCATCGCCGTTGGATAGAAGTGCCCGAACGTAGGTGTTGATTGCTGGCGGGTTGTGTGGTCCACACCATTTGGCGGCACGAATCTCCCAACTCACTGGGTGTAGTCGATCAGCGACATCGATGTCGAGCTGCGCAACCGCGACGTATTCGGTGTGACCGCGTCGGCGCATGAGATGTACGAGCGTGATCTCGGGGCCATCGTCGGGGTACGCAACTTCTTCGGTGAGTTCGCGTCGAATTCCAACCGCCGGGTGCTCAGTTGGATTACAGAAGCCGCCGGGGAAGTTCCACGTTTTTCGATAACGAGCAAGCGTAAACAGCACTTCACCTCGTGGATTGAAGAGGATGGCCATACCCCCATGGGTGGGAGCGCCGCCAGCGTTGGCCACGATCACTCGCCGACCAATGGCGGCAACGTCGACAAGGTCGGATCGCTTCACCCTCGCACTCTACTGAGTAATGTCAGCGCACCTGCAGAGCGCAGGGCGGGCCCCAAACGGCGCAGTAGGTTCTTGGCACAACCACGATCAGGAATTGAAATGTCGCTCAAGGGCACCAAAACCGAAGCAAACCTCCAACACGCGTTCGCTCGTGAAAGCCAAGCCAACCGTCGCTATCTCTACTTCGCACAGAAGGCCGACATTGAGGGCTACCCCGACGCTGCTGTGCTGTTCAAGACTGTGGCTGACGGCGAAACCGGCCATGCTCATGGTCACCTTGAGTATCTCGCCATGATGGGTTCTGGCGATCCTGCGACCGGCATGGCAATCGGCGACACCGTAGACAACTTCAAGTCTGCAATTGCCTCTGAAACCTACGAGCACACCGATCTGTACCCGGGGTTTGCCAAAGCTGCGCGAGAAGAAAATTTTACAGAAATTGCAGAGTGGTTTGAAACGCTCGCCCGGGCCGAGAAGTCCCACGTCGGTCGCTTCCAACAGGGTCTCGAAGCGCTGTAAGCACGCATGAAGTTCCGCACGGCTAGTAAGCGCACCACGACTGATCAGTTGCTGGGGCGTGTGGATCTGATCGGCAAAGTGGCGACCACACTTGCACCACTGGCCAACGCTGCGTTGAAAACCCCTGGGTCGATGCCGCGCAAAGCCATCGAAAAGGTACTGGGTATTTCAGCGCAACGTTTGTTGCAGCCCTATGCGCGCCAACGATTTTCGACTTGGTTCAAGAAACGCGCCACGCCGATGCTGGCTAACCACCAAGCGCAGGTGGCAGTGTTTCCAACGTGCATCGTTGAATACCAAAACCCGTCGATCGGTCATGATCTGGTCAAGGT
>JANMEI010000770.1:0-5781 GCA_031376865.1 Acidimicrobiia bacterium
GGTTACAACCACGGTGTAGTCAACGGTCATAGATTCACGAACCCAGCGCCCATCCAGACGAACGTCTAGCGCCGCGACGTCGATTGGAACATCTACCCGAGCTGACGTTCCGGCATCGGCACTCACTCGAGCAAAGCCAACCAGTCGTCGACGGGGTCGGTCGTACGCGCTGCCAGGAACCGATCCCATCACCATCACAACGGTTGACCCAGCACGAGCGCCTGTGTTGGCGACTTCCACGGTGATCGAGTTTTCCGCATCTACGCGATCCTGCAGCTGCCAGGTGGTGTAACCAAAACCTGCACCGAAGGCGAAGTGCGGCTCGACTCCGTCTCGGTCCAATTTCCATTGACCATGAGACAGGTCGTAGGTCTCCGTCGTTGCGGTCTTATCGAAATGGACCAAGTGAGCTTCGTCGACGGGAACCGCAAAGGGCAACCGTCCTCCCGGTTCGACAATTCCCGTCAATACTTCGCCCAACGCGTTTCCTCCTTCCAACCCGGGGTACCACAACATGATCACAGCAGCCACTTTGCTCACCCACGGCATCACCACTGCGCTGCCCGCCATCACACAAACAACCACGTTGTTGTTGTGAGCGGCAGCTGACGTAATCAACGCTTCGTCTGCATGACTGAGACGTAACGTCGATCGGTCACCACCCGGTGCCATGGATCGATCTTCGTTCGCCTGTTCCACGTTCTTGGGTTGGCAGGTAGGCGCATCTGGCGGCATCGTTGCACCTACGTGCGCTCCAAGCTCAGGGTGATCCATCGGCGGGAACACGTTGAACTCGGCGACAACCTTGGCGGTCCCCGCTTGGTCAACGTACTCGCCCTCATCGGCTTTGGTGTAGCCCACCACTACCACGACAAGGTCCGCGTCGTTTGCTATTGCTGCGTCAGCTTCAGAGTATTCGACCGATGACTCAGGGTAGTACGTACGAATACCATCAAGCGGAGTCACCACATAAGGAGGGTGCACATCACTGGATCCACCGTCGCCCAGATTAGCTACCGCTGCCAATCGTCCAAGCACAGCAATTCGTCGACATTGCTGCGGTTCGACTGGCAACAGGTTGTTCTCGTTACGCAGCAAGACCATTGAACGCGACGCAGCAGTCCTTGCCAGCAGCGTGTGATGTGCCGAAGCAATGACAGCCGGATCGGGTGCAGTGCTGAATACGGACGAAAATCGGAGAAACGTCGCCACGACGCGGGTAACTGCCGCATCAACATCGTCCATGGACAGGCGACCACCTTCGACCGCAGCCGCAAGGTGTTGTGCCCGTTGCTGACGAAATGGCATCTCGATATCAAGACCAGCCTGCACCGATTTCACGGCGTCTCGCAATCCGAATATGAAGTCTGACGTTACAAAGCCATCCCACTCCCACTCATCTCGCAAGATTGAGGTGAGCAGTGTTTTGTTTTCACCGCACCATTCACCGTTCAACGAGTTGTAAGCACTCATGACACTGGCAACCCCGGCATCAGCAACCTTGCGGAAATGAGGCAGGTACACCTCGTGCAGTGCCCGCTCGTCGGCGATGACATCAACACTGAAACGGGCGTTCTCCATCGAGTTCAACGCAAAGTGCTTCATACAGGCCATCACGTGACGCTGCAGTCCGATTGTTAGCGCGCGTGCGAGTTCACCAACATGATGCGGGTCTTCGCCATAGGTTTCTTGCGCTCGACCCCAGGCTGGGTGGCGCAACAGGTTCATGCAGACTGCACCCGTGTAGGTGGCCCCGCTGGCGCGCAACTCGGCGCCGATCGCTTCGCCAATTTGCTCTTCGAGCTCGACGTCGAAACTCGCGCCGCGCGCCATGCTGACGGGAAACGCAGTTGCCGCACCAATCACACACCCACGAGGTCCGTCGGAAAAATGCAGACCGGGAATACCGAGACGCTCAACCACTGCCGCTGGCCACGTATGGCGGTAGTAGCCACCGGAAGTCATGTCGAACAATCCGGGCCAAAACGGGATGTCGCCGTCAAGACAACCAAGCTTTTCTTCAACAGTCAGTGCACCAACAAGCAACGCTGCTTCGCCGTGATGGTCTGAGCCGCTCGCGACTCGGTCGGCGGCAGCAGAAAACGGAGTTGGTGAACTCATGCGCCCATGCTTACACGTTTACCCATCTGCGAACTAGTTGCGCGAGTCGCTCTCAGAGCGACTTTGCCTACTATTTCGATGAGCTACTGCTCGGAGAATTGGCCGTTGCTGATGTGCCAGCGACGATTGACCTTCACCGCTTCCAGCAATCGTCGATCGTGACTTACTAACAACAGGGTGCCCGGATACGCCTCAAGAGCTTGCTCAAGTTGCTCGATCGCCGGGAGATCAAGATGGTTGGTCGGTTCGTCTAGTACCAACAGATTGACGCCCTCGTGTTGGAACCTAGCCAGCGTGGCGCGGGTGCGCTCGCCTGGCGATAGTAAGCGCGCAGGGCGAACCACATCATCGCCAGACAATCCGAACTTGGCGAGCAACGTACGAGCATCGGCAACCGTGGTGCCCGGATACCACTGAAGGAACGCGTCGACCAACGTTGCATCGCCCTCCACCGGGATGCGGGCCTGGTCAAGTTCACCAACCACTACCCCACTGCCGCGATGCACGTCACCGGCGGTGGGGGCGAGCTGCCCGAGTAGCAAACTCAGCAACGTCGACTTGCCAGCACCGTTTGGCCCGGTGACGGCAACTCGATCGCCATACTGAAGCTCAACCGAAACAGGGCCCAAGCGAAATGGCCCTCGATCAACAACGGCATTGCTGAATGTGGCAACCACCGAACCGGATCGAGGCGCTGCTGCAATCACGTAGCTCAAGTTCCATACTTTGCGCGGCTCGATAACCTCGTCGAGTCGCTCAGCTTGTTTCTCGAGCCGACCCGCTTTGCCTGCCTGCTTTTCGCTGGCATCGGCCTTGAACTTCCGACCGATTTTGTCGGGGTCCGTGCCCTTCTTTTTCAGATCAGCGCGGGCGTTGCGAACACCTTTGCTGGCCCACTCTCGGGTGACCCGGGCTCGATCAGTCAGGTCATCGTGGCGTTCTCGATAGTCCTCAAACGCTTCTCTGGCATGTTTGCGAGCCACCTCGCGTTCTTCCAGAAACGCAGCAAAGCCGCCACCAAACAGTTGGGCGCGTCGCTCGTTCCCATCGATTTCCAAGACATCGGTGGTGACCGCTTCAAGAAACGCCCGATCATGGCTGACCACGACAACTGCAGCTGGACGCTGCCTGACTTCGTTCACAAACCGTTCTAACTGGGCGAGGCCGGCAAGGTCAAGATCGTTGGTTGGCTCGTCCAAACAAAACACATCGAACCGGGCCAGGTAGAGCGCCGCCAGCGCAACTCGAGCACGTTGACCACCGCTCAGCGACAAGATCAGATCGTCGCCGCCCTTGGCACTCGCAAGGCCAACGTCGGCCAACGCGGCCGGCACTCGATCTTCAAAATCCGCGCCACCCAATGCCAACCAAGAATCAAGAAGATCTGCATACTGATCACCGAGCGGGTCACCGGTGGCCAAGGCTGAAGCAGCCGATTCCATCGCATGGGTTGCTTGTGCCACGCCAGTTCGTCGGGCCAGCCATTGGTTGACGGTTTCCGATGGGTCGAGCACCTCGACCTGCTGCGCGAGATAGCCAACCGTGGTGGTTGAAGGTGCACGGCGAACCACTCCAGCCAAAGGTGCATCGAGGCCAGCCAAGACTCGGAGCAACGTTGTTTTACCCGCTCCGTTCTGCCCCACGAGGCCGATGACCCGACCGGGCGACACCGACAGATCGATTCCTTCGGCCAACACCACAGGCCCATGCCCAATACTGACGCCTGTTGCGATCACGGACGACATGGGCACATCTTTACATCATTATTGCGATCGCTATGAAGTGACAGCCCGCTCCAACCACGGTCAAGGCGTGAAACACTTCGTGAAAACCGAACAAAGACGGAGAGGGGTCTGGACGCTTTGTGGCATACACAACGGCCCCAACGGTGTAAGCAAATCCGCCGATGGCCACGAGCCAAAATGCAGCGGGAGAAAGCTCCACGAAAAGCCGTGGCAGAAACGGGACCGCTGACCAACCAACAATCGCATAGACGACGGTGCTGATCAATCGTGAGGGCCGCGTTTTGCGCCACTGCAGAAGTACTCCAACCAGCGTTCCAGTCCACACGACCGCGAGCAACAATCCAAACGACCAACCTTTCAACGCGAGCAACGCTACCGCTGAGTACGTTCCAGAAATCGCGAAGAAGATCGTTGAATGATCAAGTCGTTGCAAACGCGATTTGTTTAACGTTGACCAGTTCCCTCGGTGATACAGAGCTGATGTTCCGAACATTGCGCCAAGCCCAAGAACAAAACACACCCCTGCTAACCGCTCGCGCCCAGAGGCAGCTCGCACAATCAATACAAGCGAAACCGGAATCAGCCCAAGCAATGCGTACATATGAAACACGCCGCGCCAGCGGGGAACATCAGACGCAGCCATCGGGCCACGATAGGCGACAACACCCGTTAGTTTGTGACCGCAAGCCAGTACGAGCTGGCATCACATCACAGCTGCACGATCAGGTCTGGCAGACTCGGGAGCATGGCCGGCCCCACACTCATCGAACGCCTCCCGCCAACGGGCAGCGATCCGCTCGACGTGCTCGAGGGTTTCATGGCATGGGCCCACGAAAGTGGCCGCCCGCTCTACCCCCACCAAGAAGAGGCAGGTTTAGCCCTCGCTGATCTGCAGCACGTGGTGCTGGCCACCCCGACCGGCTCAGGCAAGTCGATGGCCGCCATGGCTGGGATTGTGCTGGCTCTCAACCGGGGTGAACGGGCGGTGTGGACCGCACCCATCAAGGCGCTGGTGGCCGAGAAGTTCTTTGAGCTGATTGATCTGTTAGGTCCGTCAATGGTTGGGTTGTCCATTGGTGACGCGTCAATCAATCGCGATGCTCCGGTGCTGGTATGCACCTCAGAAGTGCTTGCCAACCAAGCCCTGGCGACCAGTGAGGGTTTTGGTTTCGCTTGCCTCGATGAATTTCACTACTACGGCGACGCTGACCGTGGATGGGCGTGGCAGGTGCCGCTACTACTCATGAAGCACTGCCAATTTCTTCTGGCCTCAGCAACGCTTGGCGATGTCTCCCCGCTTGCTGAAGATCTGCGAGTTCGAACCGGACGACCCGTTGCACACATCACCGGTGTGACCCGTCCGATTCCGTTGTTTCATCAGTACCGCACAACGCCGGTGTCCGACAGTGTGTTGGCAGCCATCGAGCAGGGCCTTTACCCTGTGTACTTAGTACACACCAGCCAAGCCGATGCCATCGAACGGGCAAGTGGGCTGGTTAGTTTGGCTCTCACCTCACGAGGGCAACGCGAAGCAATTGCAGAAGCAATCGCTGGGGTCAAGCTCAACACCGGGTTTGGCCAAAACCTTGGCCGCTATCTTCGCAACGGTGTTGGTGTCCATCACGCTGGCATGCTCCCCCGCTATCGACGCTTGGTTGAAAAACTGGCCGGCGACGGATTACTCCCCGTCATCTGCGGCACAGACACGCTTGGTGTCGGCATCAACATCCCTATCCGAACCGTGATGTTCAGTGCGCTGACCAAATACGATGGCAACAAAGTTCGCACGTTGCGAGCACGGGAGTTTCACCAACTTGCCGGACGTGCCGGACGTCCCGGCTTCGACCCAGACGGTCACGTGTGGGCCCAGGCCCCCGAACATGTGATTGACAACGAGCGAGCGTTGGCGCGCGCC
>JANMEI010000812.1:0-4817 GCA_031376865.1 Acidimicrobiia bacterium
CGTACGAGTAACGATGCTCTGCGGATCTACGCTTGGCTCCACAAAAACAGTGCGGTCGCTTCCTCCCACGGGAGGCAGCATCGAGGTTCCCAATACCAACGGAGGATGCACCGCCGAGCTGTTCTACGACGGGCCGTACGAGCAGTTCGTTGATACCAAGGTCGAGATCCTTGGGGTCACGTCAAC
Source organism: Acidimicrobiia bacterium (assembly GCA_031376865.1). Taxonomy (GTDB): domain Bacteria; phylum Actinomycetota; class Acidimicrobiia; order Acidimicrobiales; family JANYDT01; genus JANNBN01. Next base: position 187 of record JANMEI010000812.1, read on the forward strand.
AGTCACCCTTCCGGTGGCTCCCTCTTTGAGCGTCCTGCTAGCGGTTCAGTTCTCAGCAGAGGATCCGTCCCGTGCAGTTCGATTGACCTATCCCGATGGTCCCGTCACTCGGATACCCACTCTTAAGATTTCTGACCCTGGGTCGCGCGCCACGAATGAAACGTCAACGGTCACCATCACCGGTGGCACAGCGGGCAAGTTGGTCAGTCTCTGGGACCCATCAGACATCAAACCGAATCAACCGACGTGGCAAAAAATCGGCGATGCCTTCTTCGACACCACCGGTACAGCAACTATCAACATCGCGTCGCCGTCACCTCGCACCGGTCCGGTCTTCGCTCTCAGCGACGGACAATTTGGCTACTCCCCGGCATTCTCGGTCACTTCTAACCCCGCAGACAGAACTATTCAATTGCCTGTGGCGATCACCCAGCCACCGCTACTTGATGCCGTGGGCTACGGGTTTGATGTGTCGTGCACGGGACTCGCCAATGGGGAATCAGCAGTCCAAAAGCTGACATCGGTCGGGCTGGCTGGCGGTTCCACCGCTTTCTCGCTTCCCGTTATACCGACATCACAATGCCGGTTGAGGCTGATTGTCGCTACAACGGATCTGGTCGTCGCAATCGAGCCTCCACTGATAGTTCCTCGTCGACTGACAGTGTCCAGTGGCAATCAAATCGTTTCGCAATCGGTTGCGGACCCTTTCACTTGGTCGGCCCCTTTTGCACCGCTGCAGGATGTGTCGGTATCGGTTGACTACGCCCCGTTGACGATCGGAATCACGTTTCAAGGCTCCTACGGCTTCGGGAGCACCTTTCCCGTCTTTGTTGCCTGCAAACATGCTGATGGAGCCGTGACGTCCCGACGGCTCGTACTTGGGACTGGTCGCACTCCTGTTTTCGCCAACGATATTCCAGGCCTCACCACTCAGTCACGTTGTCAGGCGGGTGCCGATGTGGTTGCGCCGGGTACAGCGGTTTCGTTAGCGACAACATCCGGCCGCACCAGAGAGTCAACCGGGCCAGTTGGTGCGCAACCAGACGACTTGTTAACGCAGGCGAATCTCCCCGCTCAAGTTCGTTCTGCAGTGGTCAGCACCGATGGCGCCTTGCTCAACGTGCAATCATCTATACAAGGTGTCCTCGTCGTTCGTTCCGAGGGAGTAGGCATGTTCAACATTGCCTTGGCGTGCAACAACAATGGCCCTCGCGAAACCTTCACCCTCACCAACGAAGCCGACAAACGATTCAACATCAACTCCGGCACATCTTGTCTCGTCGTTGATCAAAGTCCAGACCGGTCGATCAACGAAATTATCCCAGCTGATGGGCGCAGCATCATCGTTGCACCCGGAGAGCAGTGTCCCTTCACTGGTCGATGCATCGACACCGTCGTGATCAGACGGCCAACCACGGTGACCACCACCAGTCCGTCAACAACCACACCAGCAACAACCACAATTGCGTCACCGACTACTGGGTCATTTCGGTTGACGGCGCCTCAGGCTGTCAACGTTGGTCAGGTATTTACTGTTCAAGTCACCGGCCTCACGCCTGGCGCTCTGCTTGCAGTGGAAACCGGCGATGTCACGCTGGGATGGGCACAAGCTGATGCATCCGGTTCGGCCACGGTAACCACGTCGATATGGGCACGGACGAACACCTCTATTCGAGCGACAGAGGTAGTTGCTGGGAGACGAGGTCGGTCTGTAACGCAAGATCTCGTTGTTGGAGGTGGGCCAGCCACCACCCTCGCTGACGGGTTCGTGGTCAGCGCTCCGGCTGTCGCCCCGATCGGCACTCCGGTAACAGTGACGGTGTCGGGGCTTGATCGAGAGTCAGTCATCTCCGTAGAAATCGGTGGCGTCACCCTTGGGTGGGCAGCAACAAATGCCCAAGGAATCGCCGTCGTAACCAACTCCTATTGGGCCTCGGGCATTTACGACCTTGTTGTCACCGAGTACCGAGCAGGCGCCTACTTCCAGCACAAGCGACAACAGATCGCCATCACAAACACGAAGTAGGAGATCATTCTCATAACCATGCCCTACAGCGCTTCACGCAAATCAGCTGATGATGCGGCGGCCTTCGAGGGCCCGGCCCAGGGTGAGCTCGTCGGCGTATTCCAAGTCACCACCCACTGGCAAACCGCTGGCGATACGCGACACCGGCACACCAAGCGGAGTTAATAAGCGCGCCAGGTACATTGCGGTAGCTTCGCCGTCGATGTTCGGGTTGGTACACAGGATCACTTCTTGCACATTCTCTGCACCGATTCGCGTGAGCAGCTCTTTCACCCTCAACTGATCAGGGCCGATACCTTCCAGGTGATTGATCGCCCCTTGCAACACGTGATAGCGGCCCTTGTATTCGCGCGTTCGCTCTACAGCAACGATATCTTTCGGCTCTTCCACCACGCAGATCACACCAGAATCACGGGCCGTATCACGGCAAATTGCGCACAACACATCGGCACCCGACGTGCTTGTATCGGCTTCGGTCATCTCAGCAATGTTGAAGCAACGCCGACAAAATGACACCCGGTCTTTTGCACGAGCAATGGCCGTCGACAAACGAAGTGCGTCTTCTTTGGATCGTTTCAGTAAGTGATACGCAATGCGCTGCGCCGACTTAGGACCAACACCGGGAAGGCGGCCCAGCTCGTCAATCAGCTCTTGAACTATGGGAGCATAAGCAGACATACGAAGAGTGATCCGCTCGGCCTACTGGCCAAACAGGTTGCCAAGACCCATCCCCCCAGTGATTGAGCCCATCGATTGCTCGCTCAACGACGCAACCTTGACGGCAGCATCACGCAACGCTGCGAGCACCAGATCTTCGAGCATCTCGACATCAGACTCGTCGACAACGGACTTGTCGATCGATACCGACGTGAACTCGCCAGCTCCGGTCACTGTGACCTTTACCTTGCCACCCCCGGAGGTTCCTTCTAACACCGTGGCCTTGGCCTGCTCCTGCGCATCGGCCATCTGTTGTTGCATGTTTTGCACCTGACCCAGCAACGCGCCAATGTCTAAACCACCCATACCGGATGGCAACTCGTCAGGGTCAAACCCTTCGGGGTTCGACATAGGGGTGTCGGACATCGGGGTATCGGACATGGTGGCTCCTATGCGTTGGGAGAGTCGATGATCTCGGCCCCCGGGAAGGCATTCATGATCGCATCGATTGGCGACGTTTCGGGGACATCGGTCAACTCGGACAGATCAAGGTGATCGTCAGGGCCCGGTAGCGCCTGGCGAATCGCGGCTGGCGACGTTGATGGTGCCGTCATTGCGGTTCGGGCCGCGGCAGCAGGCGACGCGGCAACGGGAGCTCCACCCTCAGGGTCATCCACAACAGGCGCAGCAGCGGCATCAGCGACAAGTTCCAAGACCACCGTGCGACCCAACGCCTTGTTGAGCGCGGCGGACACATCAGCGAACTTGTCACCACAACGTTGCAGGGTCATCTCGTTCGGCAGGGCAAATACGGCAGCCTCGTCGGATAGCGACAGAAAACGACCAGCGTTGAACATCGCTTTGGTCATACGACTATCGATGGCTGCCATCCACGCATCTTTTGCTCCGCCCAGATCAGTGTTTGCGGGGACCGCGTCGCTGGTCGACGAAGGTGCAGCAGCTGGAGCCGCTTCGCGTGATGCGGCGCCCACGGTTGACTTCGGAGCAGAAGCTCCCGGTTTACCTCGACTAGCGGCCAGCGCGGCGCGGGCGTCGTTGGCAGATCCGCGTTCAGGTGGAGAGCTTGGTTGGTTGGGAACCACCGACAAGGTGGGCCGCGTAGACGGAGATCTCACCGGGGGCGGAGTTGGAGCGTCGTCAGCGGAGGACTCGACCTCGGACGATGGATGAGCGGGATGCGCTACGGCGGATGGACCCGGCAACGTGGCGGGTACTGCAGATGCCGACGGGGCAGCACCGCCTCCGCCAGCTTCCAATCGTTCCAGTCGATTGAGGATTGCTGACGCTGAACCGTCCAGGTCAGGGCGAACCAACTTGACCAGCGCAACTTCGAGGTTCACTCGCGGATCCAACGCGTCGCGCATTGACACACCGGCATCACCCAGCACCTCGATGGCACGCACCACCAACGGCGTACCCAACTGTTTCGCGAGCACCTCGGCACTGGCCGATGATCGAGACAGATCCGGTGCCATCAGCGCCAAAAAGCACTCTCGCAGCAGACCGATCAGGTCGCGCACCACCTGACGCGGATCACGCCCCTGATCAACCACGGCACCAACGGCTGCGAGCGCCGCCGCGGCGTCGCGCGCACCGATCGCTTCGACGATGTTGTCGAGGTTGCCAGCCGCCTGATCAAGATGACCCAGCGCCGCAACCTGATCCAATGCGGACAGAGCATCTCGAAACGAACCGTTGCCCTTGCGCGCCACCTGCGTGATGGTGTCGGGGTCCAGTTCGATGCCTGCGTCGGAGGCAACGTTTTGCAGGTGCATCGTCAACGTATCGAGCGCGGCAAGTCGAAACTCGAAATGCTGCGTGCGACTGATGATGGTTTGCAACACCTTCTGCGGATCGGTGGTGGCAAGAACGAATACCACGTGGTCTGGTGGTTCTTCGAGCGTCTTCAACAACGCGTTGGCTGCCG
>JANMEI010000870.1:0-5336 GCA_031376865.1 Acidimicrobiia bacterium
CGGCGTTTTCCAGTGAGAGCCGCCACGTGTTCCCTTCGCGGAACAACACCTGGCCACCAGGATCGCCGGTATCGACAATCTGATTCGCGAGTACGTACGCCAACGCCGCAGGGGTGGCGTTTCTTAACGTGTATCTCACACCCGTGTATTCGGTTGACTTCACCTCTTTTATTGTGACGCCTTTTGGTAGTTTGCGCCCTCTAGATGACCCCGAGGCCGAAGCATCTTCGGTTGCGCCTAGCTCTAACAGGGCAGCGCGATTGAACTCGAACGTGATCGTTCCGTTTACTTTTCCTTTGGAAGTGACCGTTGCTCGGATGGTTTCCCGGTAGCACCCGGATAACGAAACAACGCACAACATGGCTGCCCCTAAGCGGGGGGCGAATCGAACTAATGGTTTGGTCATGTGGACAAACGTACGAAAACGCGCTCTCGTCAGACATCCGAGAAAACACTGATATCCCGCCTCTTTTCGCTTGACCGATTTATAAACACAGTGAATACTGTGTTTATAAAGCTCTTGCGAAAGGCCCAACATGCACACAACCCCAACTGATTCACCCCAAACCGCTATCGTCACCGGCGGATCACAGGGCCTCGGTTTAGAACTGATTCAGTCATTGGTCGATGCCGGCTGGCACGTCGTCACCAATGCACGCAACGCTGCAACGCTGCGAAGCGCCACTACCCGGTTTGGGTCTGTCGTGACGGCAATTGCTGGAGACATTGCCGACCCCGCCCATCAGCAACATCTCGTTGATGCAGCCGTTTACGCTGGTGGCAGCATCGACCTGGTCGTCAATAATGCAAGCACGCTTGGTACTTTACCGATGCCCTCGCTACTCAACACGTCACAACAATCGCTACTCGATGTCTTTCTCATCAATGTCGATGCGCCACTCGGTTTGATCCAACGAGCGGCGCCTTACTTCGCAAACGATCCCGTCATCATTAACGTATCCAGTGACGCTGGTGTCGAGGGGTATCCCCGATGGGGTGCCTATGGCATTTCGAAAGCAGCGCTTGACCATCTCTCTCGGGTACTCGCAGCTGAGCACCCCAATTGGCGAGTGTTGTCGATTGACCCCGGCGATATGCGCACTGCCATGCATCAAGATGCGTTTCCCGGTGAAGACATCACCGATCGACCCGCACCATCAGCCAGCGTCCCCGGGATTCTGGCGCTCATCAACGGTTCGTATCCGAGCGGACGATACGCCGCACGAGATGTCCCCACTAACGATGAATTGGAGGTGGCGTGATGACTGCGCTGCTGACGCTTCCAACCTCTCGTTTAGACTTTGATCTGCCCGCAGCGCTCGAAGCGCATGAACCACCCGAAGCGACAGGCAGGAACCGAAGCGATGTGCGCTTACTGGTGTCGCCCGGCGAGTCTCAGCCTGTGCATCTGAAGTTCCAAAATATTGCGGCGGTGCTACGGCCAGGCGATCTCCTCGTCGTCAATACTTCGGGAACGATGGCTTCGGCGGTTGATGGCACCCTGTTCGATGGAACCCAGGTGGTGGTGCACTTCTCGACCGTCCTTCCCGGAGGTATGTGGTTGGTCGAGTTGCGCACCCCAGAACTGCACCAGAACGGAGTTCGCACCACTCGGCCCTTCAGCAGCGATGCTGCTGGTCAGACTGTGGCCCTATCCGATGGGGTCCGCATCAACGTACTGGCCCGCTACAGCGATTCTCGTCGGCTGTATGTCAGTCAACTCTGCGGTTTAAATGATGAGCCCTTGGCTTCGTACCTGGCCCGGGTGGGCCGACCAATTCGCTATGCGTACGTATCGCAGGACTGGCCCCTGGAGCTGTACCAGACCGTGTTCGCCAACGAATGGGGAAGCGCCGAAATGCCGAGTGCTGCCCGACCATTCACCCACCAACTTGTGACGGAATTGATATCCCAGGGAATCGACATCGCCCCCATCACGCTGCACACCGGCGTATCATCCGGCGAAGTTCATGAGGCCCCGTATCCCGAGCGATTCGAAATCAGTGTTTCTACCGCAGCGCGCGTCAACGCCACCCATGCCGCCGGCGGCCGAGTTATTGCAATCGGAACCACGGTTGTTCGAGCACTCGAGACCACGGCTGATGACCGCAATATCAGCCACCCCGGTTCTGGTTGGACGGATCTAATGATCACACCCGAACGAGGTGTCCGAGTAGTCGATGGGCTCTTGACCGGTTGGCACGAACCGAAGGCATCGCACCTGTTAATGCTGGAAGCGGTTGCCAACATCGAGGTGTTGCGAACGGCGTACACCGAGGCATTGGCAACGCGATATCGGTGGCACGAGTTTGGCGATCTCCATCTGATTTTGACGAAGTGATCGGACTGCCAGGTGCCAGCAGATACCGTTCACGGTGTGCCAACCGATGTGCCCGCCGTATCCGAAAGTCAGCGAGAAGTGCTGTATGCGCTGAAGCGACGTGGCGAGGCAACCACGGAAGAACTAGCCGACTCATTGGGCATCACCGTCAGCGGGGCTCGCCAGCATCTCCTGGCGCTCGTTAACGATGGCTTGGTGTCATCTCGTGAAGAACCACGGGTGGGCCGAGGCCGACCGAAGCACCGGTATGCACCGACGAAACTGGCGGAAGACCTCTTTCCAAAAGCATACGGCGAACTGACCAACGAACTGCTGGGATATCTCGACGGCGAAGATCCTGATGTGGTGGAACGAATCTTCGCCAAGCGACGCGAACATCGCGTTACCCAAGCCACGGCACGTCTCGTCAACAAAAAGACGTTGGGTGCTCAGGTGGCCGAACTGACCAAAATCTTGGATGAAGACGGTTATCTGGCTTCGTTCGAAAAGCTCGAAAAGCCGCGCCTGGGGTTTGCCATTGTCGAACACAACTGCGCCATTTTTGCGGTTGCCAGTCGCTATGGCAGTGCCTGTTCCAGCGAGCTGGCTTTCCTCCGTGCTGTCGTTCCCACGGCACGGGTGGAAAGGGTCTCACACATGGTCAACGGCGCTCATCAGTGCGCATACGAGATACTTCCGTTGTAGATCACGCGACGAAGCGGTCCGTCCCCCCAGGACCGGACCGCTTCGTTAACTCGGCCTTGAGGCCGTTACTGGAATGCAACGTGGTGTTGCACCTGGTCTACTGCGGGATCAGAACCGAATCGATGAGGAACACGGTGCCGTTGGCAACCTGCACGTCTGCCAAGACGGTCTTGACGGTGCCGTTGATGGTGATGGTCTTGCCGCTGGCTTGAACCGAAAGGGTTTTGCCGTTGACGGTGGTCAGCGTTGACATCTTGGCCAAGTCAGCGCTGGACAGCTTCTTGCCTGCAACCACGTGGTAGGTGAGGATCGAGGTGAGCTTCGCCTTGTTCTCTGGCTTCACCAATTCTTCGACGGTGCCAGCAGGTAGCTTCTCGAACGCAGCGTTAACCGGCGCAAAGATGGTGAACGGGCCAGGGCCGTTCAATGTGTCAACCAAACCAGCAGCCTTCACTGCAGCAACCAACGTGGTCAACTGTGGGTTGTTCGAAGCAGCGGTAGCGGCAGGATCTTGTGCCATGCCTTGCAAGCTTCCTTTTCCTGTAGCAGGTACACCTACGGCTTGCGCATCAGCATCGGCTGCGACGGGGGTTCCGGCAGCTGGTGCGGATGGCATCAATACGCTGTCAATGATGAACACGGTGCCGTTGGCTACCTGAACGTCGGCCAGGACAACCTTGGCCTTATTGACGGTGATGTTCTTGCCCGAGCCCTTGATCGAGACGGTCTCGCCTTGAATGGTTTTGATGCTGCCCATCTTGACCAGATCGGCGCTGGACAACTTCTTGCCGGCGATGACGTGATACGTGAGGATCGAGGTCAAGGTTGCCTTGTTTTCAGGCTTGACCAGCGTCTCAACCGTTCCGGCTGGCAGCTTGGCGAATGCCGAGTTGGCAGGAGCAAAGATGGTGAATGGTCCGGGACCGTTGAGGGTGTCAACCAAACCGGCTGCCTTCACTGCGGCAACCAACGTGGTCAACTGTGGGTTGTTCGAAGCGGCGGTAGCGGCAGGATCCTGTGCCATGCCCTTCAAGCTGCCCTTGCCAGTTGCAGGTACACCGGCCTTCTTGGCATCCGACTCGCTAGCGGCTGGAGGTTTGGTGGTCTTGGTCTTTGATGCTGCTTGTACTGCGCTGCCCGAGCTAACCAGTGCACCGAATGTCAGTGCACCTACGAGTGCGGCGGTAGTGATTCGAGAGATCTTCATGGTGGTTCAGTTTTTCCTTTGGAGAGTGACGCCTGCGCTGTGCTGCGCTGTTTGGCGTGGAGACATGAGTTGTTCGGTGCTGGATGTTGGTTGGATTGAGGAAGTTCTAGATTTCTTGCAAACCCTGCATTAACTGGGCTTCTGGGCACCTTTACGACACGAACACCAAGACCTGATGCCAACCGGTTGCTCCGTTCGGCAGTGGCGCAACTCGATCTTCGATCTGCAACTTCGAGTTCTTGTCGAACGTCCGCACCGTGATTTCGTGCTGGCCAGTAGTGGCTTGCCACGCGAACTTCCATTGGCGCCAGGTATCGACATCGACTTCATCGGCGAGCTGGGCTTCTTGCCATTCACCGTTGTCGATTTTCACTTCAACTCGACTGATACCAACCGTCTGCGACCATGCAATCCCCGCAACAGCGACGAGCCCTGGTGCGACGGTGGTGAGTCCACGAGGGACGTCAATACGTGAACCCATTTTGATCGGCGCTTCTTTTGCGTAGCCACGAGGAACCCAATAACCTTCTGCGGCCTCCAGAGTCGTCACTTCGATGGTGTCGAGCCACTTTGTTGCTGACGCGTAGCCGTAGATCCCCGGGACAACCAAACGGGCGGGATAACCATGATCGAAGGGAAGTGGCTCCCCATTCATGCCAAGCGCAACGATGGCCTTAGATCCCCTTTTGAGAGCTGCAACCGGAAACCCGGCAGACCAGTCATCGACCGAACGACCGACAATCTGGGTGGCTTTGGGGTCGATACCTGCGTCTTCCAGCAGATCCATCAACGGAATGCCCAACCAACGAGCGTTGCCCATCAAGATGCCACCGACTTCGTTGGACACACATGTCAACGTGATGTCTTGTTCAACCAAGTTCATCGCAAGCAGATCATCGTAGGTATAGCTACGTTCTTGGCCAACCATGCCGGTGATCTTTAACGTCCACTTGTTGATGTCAACCTTCGGAACAACCAGGGCGGTGTCGATCCGATAAAAGCTCTTGTTCGGGGTGATGAAGGGTGTCACGTCAACCAACTCAACAACGCCCGCTGATTCAGGGATTGGGGCCAATTGCTTCTTGGGCAACGGAAGAGCTCGGA
>JANMEI010000873.1:0-3253 GCA_031376865.1 Acidimicrobiia bacterium
CATCACGCTGATGGGCCCGAGATCGTCGGTCAGTTGCTGCTCACGCCGGTTACCGATGCCAATACCAACACGGCGTCTTATGTTGAGAACGGCGAAGGCCGAGTGTTAACCGCTGGGCTCATGAAGTGGTTTTGGGATCACTACGCCGATCCTGATCAGCGAACCGACCCGCGAGCGTCGCCACTACGGGCGGCATCGCTGGTTGGCTTACCCCCTGCGCTGGTGATCACCGGAGAGTTTGACCCGCTCCGCGACGAAGGAATCGCGTATGCCGCCGCATTGGCGGACGCCGGCGTACCGGTTCAGCACATCCTCGGACGTGGTCATATCCACACGTCGTTTACCGCCGTCGACGTATTGCCCTCTGGCGTTCCCTACCGCGAAGCAATGGCGACAGCGCTTCGCGGTTGGTTCGCCCGAACTAGCGCGTCCGTTGGCCTCTAGATCGGTTTCCGCCAAAGCCCGCACCTGATCGGCTCGGAGTGCTTGCGCTTCGGGGTTCGCCAGCTGCGCGTGATGCCCCAGCCGAACGAGACGCTCCGGGAGCACGGGGCACTTCAGCCCGAGCTGGGGCTGGTGACCCTTGTCCACGTGATGACTTACCCGCCCCTGGAGCGCTGCCACCAGGGCGGCCGTTGGCGTTACCACCTGGTCGCCCTGCCGATTTGGCGGAACGTGAACTTCGGCCAGAAGGTGCGGATCCGGATCGCTCGTTGCTCGAAGCGGTGCTCGATCCGGTGCTCGATCCGCTGCCCTGCGGCCGGCGGCCCGACTGCGCCTGTGGTTGGGTAGCTGCAACAGGCTTTGGCGCACTAAAGGGGGCCGGGTCGCCAACCAACTCGTGAATGAGTTCGTGCCCTGGTGCCACCTGCGTGATGGTTGGCTTGATGCCTGCCTCTTTGGTCAGCAAGCGAGTAGCTGACGCTTGATCGGGGGTCATGATCGTCACGACGACGCCCTCAGCGCCGGCACGCGCCGTGCGTCCGGATCGATGTAAGTACGCTTTGTGTTCGGCCGGTGGATCTACGTGAACAACCAGCGCCAAGTCATCAACGTGAATACCGCGAGCGGCGATGTCGGTGGCAACCAACACGCGGACGGTGCCTTCGGAAAATTCTTGCAAATTGCGTGTGCGGGCGTTTTGCGAAAGATTTCCGTGGAGCTCAACCGCAGGAATACCGCTGCTACTGAGCTGCTTCGCTAATTTCTTGGCGCCGTGCTTGGTTCGCATAAAGAGCAACGACCGGTTAAGGCCGCCAGCTAAGGACTGAACCACGTTTGCTTTGTCAGCGGCACTGACCGCAAAGACGTGATGGGTCATGGTTGATACCGGCGCCACCTCGGGGTCGACCGCATGGACCACCGGATCAGAGAGATATCGACGTACGAGTACGTCCACACCTCGGTCGAGAGTGGCGGAAAACAGCATTCGCTGTGAACGGGTTGGTGTGGCATCCATCAACCGGCGGACGGCAGGAAGAAAGCCAAGATCAGCCATATGGTCAGCTTCATCAAGCACGGTGATGGCAACTTGGTCGAGTCGGCAAAAACCCTGCTGAATCAGATCTTCTAATCGACCGGGGCACGCCACCACGATGTCGACCCCAGCTTTGAGCGCTTTGACCTGATTGCCTTGACCTACACCGCCAAAGATTGTGGTTGATCGCATACCCATGGCGCGGGCGATCGGATCAAGCACCTCGGTGACTTGAGTGGCCAGCTCGCGGGTGGGGACAAGGACAAGCGCTCGAGGCTTCATTGCGATGCGAGGTTGCGGATGTGCCGCAAGGGCCGCAACAGTCGGGATAGCGAATGCGAGTGTCTTGCCGCTGCCGGTTCGACCACGCCCGAGTACGTCACGGCCCGACAGGGCATCGCGCAGGGTAACGGCCTGGATCGGGAACGGTTTGAGAATTCCATCAAGTCGAAGCGATTCAACGATGGGAGCCGGAACGCCAAGGTCAGCGAACGACTTCGTGAGCAGTGCTGGCGATATGGGTCGTGGCTCGGGTAGGGGCTCGTGCTTTTCGGCGGCCTTGGCGGCAAGCTTTTGCCGGGGGTCTGGATGGCGCTGCAGGGCCGGCTCGCCTGTTGGGCGAGTTTTGCTACGTGCGCGTCGTTTTGCGCCCGGAGAGGGAGGGTAAGTAGGCATAGGTTTTCCTTCGTGCGAAGTGGTGGCCGCGCTGCGTGTGAACCGCATAGAGCGTGAAACACGCCACTTGGGAAAACTGGGGAGCGAACTCCCTGCACTCGACCGCTCGATACCGACTGGCATCTGAGACGAGTTATACCTTAGCCGTTGATGAGGATCGATCCCGACCACAGCAAATATCGTGACGCCCGAGCCCACCATGTACGGTGCAAACTGTGAAACAACCCATTGGCAAACTCATGTGGAGCATCGTGGTTGGTGGGCTGGTGGTTGGTGGGCTGGTGGTTGCCGCTTCCACGCCAGCATCAAGCTCAATCAGCACAGGCAGCACAGGCAGCACAAGCAGCGCAAGCAGCGCAAGCAATACGAGCAGCACAAGCACAAGTACTAGTTCGACCAGCACATCTGCAGTAGTACGCGAGCCCACGCAAAGGGTCTTGGTCCAAGTACAGCCTTCCACCGCAACGATCAGCTTTTCCGCTGCCGATATGGCGACACTTGTCACAGAGGCTGGTGCCACGGTTCGGCTTCCAGTGGGCAAAGCGGAGATGACCATCGAGGCAACAGGTTTTCAACAAATTCGACAAACCGTGGTGATTGGTCCGAACACCCGGCTCCTCGAACGGCGACTAGACCCCATCGGACAGCTGCACCGACATCGATGGGATGCACGTACGGGGTCCAACCCGAAGCAGGTTTCTTTCACTCCCGACGGATTGGAATTGTGGGTGCCGTTGCTCGGCTCGCGAGGCGTCGATGTGTTCCGAACCTCCGATGGATTGAAGCTGACCACCATCGACTTGGGCAACAAATTCGGTGCAGTCGAAGTGATTTTCACTCGAGATGGTTCGCGAGCATACGTTTCACAAATCCCAATCTGGCGACGCGCTGCTGCAGAAACTCCAGGCCATCGCCTTCACGCTGGAGGAGGAAGAGCAGCTCTCGCTCATTGACGTAACGCGGCGTGCGCGCTCCGGCTTCGACGTTGAGCGCGTAACCAAGCGCTTCTACGACCGTTTTCAGAAAGAGCATGCGGCGTTCCTGAAATTCATCGCCGGGATCACCGAACGCGCCGATCACGAGTGGTACGCCTCGGTGATG
>JANMEI010000878.1:0-13651 GCA_031376865.1 Acidimicrobiia bacterium
CGGTGTGGGTCACCTTCGTGCCGTGCTTTCTGTTTGTGTTTCTGGGGGCACCGCATATCGAGCGGCTGCGACACAACGACAAGCTGTCGGCAGCGTTGGCGGCAGTAACGGCTGCCGTGGTCGGAGTGATCGCAAACCTGTCGCTGTACTTTGCACTGAACACACTGTTTGATCGCTCGCGTGTGTACGACAGTGGACCATTTCACCTTTCGTATCCGGTGTGGTCAACGGTTGATGGTCGCGCCGTGGGAGTTGCCGTACTTGCATTTGTGCTGGTGTTTCGGTTCTCGCAGCCAGTCTTACGTGTACTTGGTATATGCGCTCTTGCCGGAGCGGCCCGGTATCTGTTGTAGCTAGCTTGCTGCGGTAACTTCTGTGGCGACGCGATCTACATCAGCTTTTTGAAACCGGTGTGACTCGGCTCGTAGCCGTGGCGAAGGTAAAATCGATGGGCATCGGTGCGAATGTTGTTCGACGTGAACTGCACTCGGTGACAGTCTGCTGACTTTGCCAGAAGTTCGGCTTCGCGTAGCAACACCGTGCCAATCCCATGAGATCGATAATCGGGGTGCACGTGAAATGATTCGAACTCAGCACAGTTTCGACCTTGAGCCTGAAAGTGCCGAAACACAATGACCTGAATGAAGCCAACAACATCGTCATCAAGGTCAGCCACTAGCAAACAACCATGACCGGTGTTGATCTCGTCAAGCGCAGATTCGTACGCTTGGTAGTTGGCCGGGTCTTCTTTGGAGGGGTTCGTTGACCCAAGTCTCAGCAACTCGATGATTCGTGGAACGTCGTTACGAACGGCCGGACGGATAACACAACCAGAGGGGTCAACTGTCATGGAGGAAACCTACGGCATCTGTTGGCGCGTTGCTGGTTTGGAGAAAGGAAAAGAATCCGGGTTCGCTACTCGTGGTGCTCGGCGAGCCGACGGCCACCAGCAAACGTGGTGCCAACTTCACGCCAGAAGCCACCGATCATTTCAACGGGCGCAAGCGACTGCAACTCCTCGACAGGCGAGTCTCCGAAGCTGATCGACGCGGTGCCCTGAAACTGTCGCCCAATTTCGACGTTGATGCCGCTCATGGTGACCAGATCATCTAGTGAGTCAGTTCCGTTCGCTTCGATGGCGGGCATCCAGCGTGAGTGAATCATGGGATGACCGTTGACGAACCCGGCCCCGGTTGCAACGCCTGTAATGGTGAACGTTGCGTCAACGATTCGTCGATCAGATGCTGCGATGGTTGCGCCGAACTGTCCGCCAACTTGCAGACGCGGTCCGGCTGTTCCCACGGTGATCGGCCGGGTCATCCAGATGGAACCGAGCTTCTTCGGATAGCCCTGAAAGTGACCACGCACCATGGCGAAGTCTTTGTCGACCCAGATGTAGACGCAGCGGCTCCAAATCTGATCATTCCAACGACACCGCACCACTACGAAGGCTTCCTTGTATTGGGATCGAACGGGGTCGGTCACTTCTTCATGGGCATCGGAACACGATTGCCAGTCAGCGAAGATGACAGCAACGGCACCAGGGTCTTCGTCATCGTGAACGGGGGACAGGGGGGCAGGGAGCAGTGCCGTAACGGCGGCAGGGTCCGTGCGGTACTCGATAGTGAGCATCTCGCCGGAGTAGTGCCACGGAGGGCTGGGAAGCATTGATGCTTGGCCCTGCGGCGAGCGAGGGAAGAGAAATCCGGGCAAAGATACAGGTGACGAAGCCATGGTTCTTAGATTATCGTTTGGAACCAAACTAATTTCAAGGGAAGGTTGGCAGATGACTGAAACCAGGCGAATCCTGCTTGACGGCGCTGTTGTCGAAGTCACGCGCGTAGGGTCGAGTGGCGAGCGAAGCGAGTCCGATGGGCCCGAGCGATTAAGGCGCGTAGTGTCGAGTGGCGAGCGAAGCGAGTCCGATGGGCCCGAGCATGTAGTTGATGGTGAATTGTTGCGCAGCGATGATGGTCGGGTCGTGGCCATTGGCGATGCTGTTCATCTTCCTCCCGTAGTGCCAACTAAGATTATATGTGTACATTTGAATCACATCAGCCGGGTGCGAGAGTTCGGCACTCGGCTTCCGCCGGCACCCACGTACTTTCACAAGCCGGTGTCATCTCTGAATAGTCATGGTGGATCCGTCGTCCGTCCTTCGGGTTGTCAATTCTTGAATTATGAGGGTGAAGTTGCGATCATCATCGGACGTCGATGCCGCAACGTGTCGCACGCCGACGCCTGGAGCTACATCGGTGGATACACCGTGGCAAACGACTATGGATTGCACGACTTCCGCGACACCGATTCTGGCTCCATGTTGCGTGTCAAAGGATCAGACACACTGTGCCCGATCGGTCCGGGTTATGTGCGCGGCTGGGATCCCGCCGGAAAGTACATCCGCACCTATGTCAATGGCGAACGTCGCCAAGACGGCAGCACCGATGAAATGGCATGGGATATGGGCTATATCGTTGCCGACCTGGCGCGCACCATCACGCTGGAACCGGGTGATGTGATTCTATCCGGCACGCCAGCTATGTCGCGTCCCGTTCAGCCTGGCGATGTCGTGACCGTGGAGGTCGAAGGATTGGGGTCCTTGACTAACACTATTGTCACCGGCCCAACTCCCATCGGTGCAGAAGTCGGTGCGCAACCAACCGAGACCGAAGAAGTTCGCTCTACTGCGCTGGGTGGCGATTGGGAGTTTCGCGGTCAACGCCCACCGGTGTACCCAACCCCTCGCGATTTGTTGCCGTATCCGCACGTGAAGCCCCGGTTCGAATCATGAGTGTGGTGTTGAACGATGTGGCGAATACGCCGCTGCACTCTCTCGCCACGGTTGTGAATGGCTCGATCAGCGTCGAAGTATCGGTCGATCACTTTATCAACGGTCAGCGTGTCGCAAGCGCGCATACCTTTGAAGACCGCTCCCCGTTGGATTGGTCACTGAAGCTCGCTGATGTGTCACGTGGAGATGCAAGAATCGCCGATCTTGCTGTTTCGGCATCGGTTGACGCGTTTCCCGCCTGGGCTGCACTCGGCCCGGCTGGACGAGGTCCACTTTTGCGTCGGCTTGCTGACTTGATCGACGCCAACATCGAACACATTGCTGCTGTCGAATGCATGGACATGGCAATGCTGCATGAATCGTTGCGGCTGCGAGTGATTGGGCGAGGCGCTCGCAACTTTCGTGCCTATGCAGATATGGCCGAGCAGTACGAAGAACGAGTGTGGTCCTCCAATGGAACGGTAAACCGTGTGCAACGGATGCCGGCCGGTCCAACCGTGGTCATCACACCGTGGAACGCCCCATTCATGTTGTCTACGTGGAAATGCGCTCCCGCACTTGCCGCTGGCAATACCGTGATTTTGAAGCCAGCGGAGTGGTCACCGTTGAGTGCGTCGCTGCTGGCCGACCTGACCTTGGAAGCAGGGATCCCCCCGGGGGTGTTCAACGTGGTGCAAGGAATCGGCGAAGAGGTTGGTGCTGTGCTGGTGAACGATCCGAGGTTGCGGCGGATCAGCTTCACCGGCTCACCGGCTACCGGCGCAATCATCGGTGTTGCTGCTGCCCGACACCTGATCCCGTTTACTGCGGAGTTAGGTGGCAAGGGTCCGCTGATGGTGTTTGCCGACGCTGACATCGACCTTGCGGCGAAGAAGGCAGCGGGGCAGTTCGATGACAGTGGCCAGGTGTGCCTCGCCGGAACCCGACTATTGGTTGACGAATCGATTCGAGAAGAGTTCCTGGGTAGGTTTCATATGTACACAGACGCTCATGTGCTTGGTGATTCACGAAATGGTCACACGACGATCTCACCCATGATTCATCCCGATCATGTGGCTAGCGTTGCGGGGTTTGTTGATCGAGCCCGTGATGCTGGTGACACCATCGTGCGCGGTGGTCGGGTCTGGAGCGAAGGGGGTCTGTGGTTTGAACCAACGTTGATAGAGCCCGCCACCAATGATTCCGAAGTGGTGCAAAACGAAGTGTTCGGGCCGGTGCTCACATTCCAAACGTTCGCAACTGAAGACGAAGCGATCCAGTTGGCCAATTCCACCCGCTACGGATTGTCAGCCATCGTGTTTACGGCGTCGGTGGATCGCGCTAACCGAGTTGGCCGAGCAGTGCGAGCCGGCACCACGTGGGTGAACACGTTTTTGGTGCGCGATCTCACTGCCCCCTTTGGGGGTATGGGCATCAGCGGAATTGGCCGCGAGGGTGGCGACTACGCATTGGATTTCTGCAGTGACTTGAAGACCTTGCAAATCGTAGAGAACAGCACCTCATGAACGCCTCGACGGGCGTCATTGTGGGCGCAGCATTAGTTGCGCACGTGCCCACCATCGTGCTGCCCGAAGCGATTCGGCTCGAACTCAACGAGGGGCGAGAGATCACCCTGGTGCCAGGCTTGCATCGGTTGCGCGCCGAGGTGATGGACTCGCTCAACATCGACACCGTGGTGGTGTTCGATGCTCACTGTGCCACGACTGTCGAGTTTGTTGTTTCGTCGCATGCCCGCCGTCATGGTAAGTACACATCTGAAGAGCTGCCACGGGGCATGAGCCAGATGCCCTACGACTTTGATGGTGATCCGGAGCTGGCAAACCTGTTTGCAGCGGAGGCGGTAACGCGAGACGACATGTGGGTCACCGCAATCGACGATCCACATCTGCCAATCCACTATCCCACCACCAACCTGTTGCCGTTTTTGCAGCGCGACGGAGAACGATGGATGTCGGTATCGATTTGTCAGACGGCTGAGCGCGACGACTACTTGTTGGCGGGTCAGTTGTTAGGTGAAGCGATTCGAAAATCGGGCCGACGAGTCATGCTGTTGGCGAGTGGCGCGATGTCACACACGTTTTGGCCGCTGCAACAATTGCGCAAACACGAAGCCTCAGACCCCGCCCATATTTTTACGCCCGAGGCATACGCGTTTGATCAGCAAATCGTGCAGTGGTGGTCCGCTGGCGATCACGCATCGGTGATCGCCGCCTACCCGGACTATCGGGAGCACAAGCCCGAAGCCCGTTTTGGCCATTACCTGATGATGGCTGGTGCGCTTGGCGGCACTGCTTTCTCAGGCGTTGGCACGCCGTACAGCGAGTACGAGAACGCGATTGGAACTGGACAGATCCACGTCAACTTCAACGTGGATCCAACCTGACGGAGCTGTCGCTAGTCGCCGAAGTCTCTAGTCGCCGAATCGCGCTTCGATGCTTGGCAGCTCCACCAACATTCGGTCGAGTTTCAGTACGTAGTGAGCTTCGCCGTGTGATTCTGCCGAGGCCCGCATCGCATGCAATGCAAGTGCTGCTGCATGAACCGCGGCCCCCGAGGTTGATGTCTCAGCAAACGCACCCACATCCATACTGAGCGAGGCGACGTCGTTGGAGTATTCGCGGGTGCATGTCACATCGTCATCAAGTGGATACAACACGAAGGCCAACAGGTCTGCTGATTCGCGAGCGTATTCGTGGTTATCAATCAAGTCTTCAGCATGAATGGCCCGCTCTCGTGCGACACCGTTCAACTTCGCGATTGATTGCTTCAGTTTTGCGGGACGTTTAGAGGCCATGACCCATCCTCACACTGATTCGCTGTGCTGTTGGCGACTGAGTGATTCATTGTGAAGAAATGCCGTGACTGCCAGGTTGAGGTCGAAAGGTTCGCCGCGCATGGCTGGTGTGATTGGTCCGGTAAAGCGGTTGATAGCAGCATCGAGGTCGCCTGCACCGGATCGAGTGGAGTTCGCCGATGTTGTGAGACCAGGACGGTTGAACTGGAGTTGTCCCGTGACCGTGCCGGTGATGGTCCAGCCATTGCGGTGGACGGCATGGTGGTGCATGGAGCACAGCAGGATGAGGTTAATCGTTTTGGTGGCACCTCCCTTGCTGTATTCGAGGACGTGATGAGCATGCAACGAGCCTCGGTGGTCGCATCCCGGGAACCGGCAGGCCCGATCTCGGTGTGCAAGGGCTCGCCGCTGCGATCGATTGGGAACGCGCGGCTGTGCAGGTTGTATTCGGCTGTAGGTGATGCGTTCGTCGATGATGTCGTCGCCAGCAGCCATCTGAGCGGAAGCTCTCACCGTTTGGTGGTGGGTGGCGGATATGGTGTCGGCGTTGAGTGCCAGCCGGTCAGCGTGAGCAGTTGAGAGCGCAGGCCCACCCTCGAGTTCATCGCCATCGGGGTAGCGGTGGATCACGACGAGACGCCGGGGCGATGCAGCTGCATCGCTTTGTCGTGCATCGTTTTGCCGTGCCTCGCTTTGCACTGCCTCGCTTTGCACTGCCTTGCTTTGTACTGCCTCGCTGTCGCCCGGGTCGCGACTCGTGGCTGGTTGTTGCAACGCGTTGTGTCCCGCGGTGAAGACTCGTTCAAGGGCATCGGCGTTGAGTTGTAGGAACGTTTCACAGCACGGACCGAGTGGTTGAAGTTTGTGTGGGAGTCGTGCCTGTTCTGATGGTTGTTCGGCGGCCCGACGATTTCGTTCGCGTGTCATGTCTGCATCGAGAGCTCGACGAAGTGCGGTGCCGACTTCGGCTGGCAGTCGACCGCGCACAATCCAGGTGCCGTCATCATCGGCGATGATCGCAAACTCGCGTCGTTCGTGTTGTGAGCGGTCATCATCAGGCTCTGCGTGTTTCGTGACGCGTTCGACGCTGCGTACGAATCGTTCAAGTTGTGGCGCGGTGGCGTTCAGGGCCATGCTCACCAGATCTGCTTCCGACGTTGGCGTGATCACCCGACACACGGCCCGAACTCGGGAGTACGACAACCGACCAGCATCAAACTCGGCTGACAACAACGGGTACTGCTCCAACGTGCGAGCGACCTGTACGTATTGACGTGCAGTTACTTTCGAGACTCCGACATGCCCTGCCAGCCAGGCCGCCATCGAACGGCATTCCCACGATGTCCAAATTTGGCGGCGGTCATACTCGGCAATCAAGCGAAACCAGCGAGCGGTACCCGCGGCCAGGTCCGCCGCGAGTTGACACAGCTCTGCTTCGAGTCGCTCGTCGGGAAATGCCGCTAACGCAGTTGCAGTGACATCTTGAACCCGTGAACGCACAGAAGTGTTGGTCCCAGTGGTGTGGTTAGGCATGGATCCATTATCGGGAGGGGGTATGACAAAAACGCACGAACCCTGAACAGATCTCCAAAATGTTTTCCAGAATGAATATCTCGGTCTCGTCAAAAGCTCGGACAGTTGGCGGACCACGCTTTTAACAGTGAGTTCCGGCAACATTCCAAAAGCGATGCAGCTGCATCGCTTCATCTCGTAAGTTCTCGGTGTGCCGATCCCTTGAAGCGGGTCAGTGGAACGGCAGGTAGGTGTTCAGTTCCCAGTCCGTGACGTGTTCGCAGAACTTGCGGTACTCGTCGCGCTTGACAGCGAGGAAGTTGGCTGCGAACTCTTCGCCCATCGTGGCAACGAACTCGGTATCGGCCTCGAACGCGTCGAGGGCATCGCCAAGGTTGGCGGGGGTGTGCACCGCCGTTGATCCAGCTTCGCCGAGCGAGTCCGTGGTCTCCATCGGCGGCGTGGCCAACTTGTTGTGAACGCCCAACCATGCTGCGTTGAGTGTTGCCGCTACCGCCAAGTACGGATTGGCGGCACCATCGGCAAGGCGGTGCTCGACTCGTGTACCGGCACCTCGAACGTGAGGAATTCGTACGGTCACGCTGCGATGATCGAGACCCCAGTTAGCCCAGTAGCCAGACAGCTGACCGGGCTTCAATCGCTTGTAAGCGTTAACCGTAGGTGCACAGACGGCTGACATTCCTTCGTGATGGGCGACCAACCCGGCAACAGCATGCAAAGCCATTGCTGAAAGTCCATGCTCAGCCTTCGGGTCGGCAAAAGCATTGGTGTCTGTGGGCGCTTTGCCCGACTTCTTCCCGAGGGTGCGAGCGCTGAGATTGACATGCAACCCGCTTCCGGACTTTGCAGCAATCGGCTTGCCAATGAACGTCAAATGGAATCCGCGCTTGCGCGCCACTTCCTGCGCCATCGTGCGAAACAGGAACGCGTCATCAGCAGCCTGTAGCGCCGAGGTGTATCGCAGCGTCAGCTCCCATTGCGGCGTGTCGTATTCAGAGTTGACGCTCTCCAGCGGAAGGCCGCAGCGATCGGCAGTGTCGAGAATCTCTTCGATGACTCCTGCCGGATCTAAGAATGCGCCGACGTTGTAGGTGAATCCTCCGGGTGCGCTAATTGGCCGAAAGCCTCCGGGTGAAGCAGCATCGGGCTCCATCAGGTAGGCCTCAAATTCTATGCCTACATATGGTTCTACGCCCAGCGCCTGCCAACGTTCGATTGCCCGGCGAAGAATGGTGCGTGGCATCCACGGAACTAACTCATCGTGATACCAGAGGTCGCTGGTCACTACCCCAACGCCGTCATCCCACCCGGGGCGTACATCGGCCATGTTGAAGCGTGACTCCAAATCGGGCATACCGGTTTCGAACTGAGCACTGGGCGTTTCGCCAGTCATCTGAAAGTCGTAGTGCTGTGCAATCATCGCAACGCAGTGTCCCGTCGCATGGTTATCGCCGGCACCGAGCGTTGAGGTGGGGAGATACTTGGAACGAGGTAGCCCCAGCTGATCAGCAAAGATTGGACGGATGCGGCGATAGGTCATGGCGTGCGTATTCCTTGAGTTCCGTTGGTTCCGCTAGTTCCACGTAACCGTAACGGGTATCTGTTTGATGCCCGCAATGAAGTTAGATCGCAAGATGGGCAACTCGCCAGTGATCTGAATGTCGGCCAAGCGGGGGAGTAGCTCTTCTAGCAACACCCGAATTTCGAGCCGAGCTAGATGCGCGCCAAGGCACAGATGCGGCGACAGTCGCCCGAACGCGCAGTGATCATTCGGACTGCGATGAATATCAAAACGGTAGGGGTCGACAAATTGTCGGTCGTCATAGTCGGCTCCCATGAACCAGATCACGACTTTGTCACCGAGTGCAATGCTCTTCCCGTGCATCTCGACTGGCCGGGTGGCGGTGCGCCTGAAGTGCATCGTGACGGTTCCCCATCGGAGGATTTCTTCGACGGCTGAGTCCATCAGTTTCGGATTGACACCAATCGAGTCACGCAACTCGGCCAACTGATTCGGGCGTTCACTAAGTGCCTTGAGCCCTGCCGCCAACGTGTAGCGGGTCGTGTCGTTGCCAGCAGCAACGAGCAACGTAAAGAAGTTCTTGAACTCTAAGTCGGTGAGCGGTTCGCCGACAGGCGGTTGCCCCAGCAAGTCACTGATGACGTCACCGGTCGGAGAGGCTCGACGTTTGCGAGCCTGTTCCTCTGCGTACTTAAAAAGATCGTAACCAGCAGGAGATCGAAACGGCATCAAGCGAAACTCTTCGGTATCAACCAGTCCAACCGGATGAGAGGTGTAGTCCGGGTCGGTGTTGCCCAGCAACGCATCGCCTTTCTCGACCAGCCACGGCCCATCGGCGCCATCGATCCCCAACAGACGACCCAGCATGCGCATCGGAACTTCCCGTGCGATTTCGCCGACGAAATCAAACGAAGTTGTGGTGGCCATTCGGTCCACCACATCTTTGGCGATCGCGCGAAGGCCAAGTTCGTACGTCCACACTTCTCGTCGATTGAATGGTTTGCTGACCAAGCGACGAAAGCGGGTGTGCTCGGGAGCATCTGATTCCATCATGGTGGATCGTGCAGCGGCTTCATCAGCAGCCATATCTTCTATGCGAATACCCTGCGCGGCACTGAACGTCTCGGGATCTCGGCTGACGGCAAGCACATCGTCGTAGCGAGTGACCGACCAAAACCCTCGACCACCGTCGAACTCGGGTGTCCAGTGAAGGGGATCATGGTCGCGCAAGTGCCTCAGGGTTGCGTGGGGAACACCAGCGGTGAAGTGATCGGGGTTCGACAGATCAGCATCGTCGGGACCAAGCCCGTTGTCGAGGTCGTCGTCGGGGTGAGGTCCACTCATAAATGCAATTATTGTTTGGTACCAAACTGATTGCAAGCGACTTCCGTGTCGACGGGTGGTCGGTTGTGGCTTGACATAGGTGACCTTGTGGTCACATAATCACATGAATGGACGATGTGTTTCGAGCTCTTGCCGATGGAAGTCGACGGATCCTCCTTGATCGATTGTTTGAACACGACGGCCTGACAGTCACCGAACTGTGCGAGGTGCTGCCTCAGATGACTCGATTTGGTGTGATGAAGCACCTCTCAATCCTGGAAGACGCGCACCTCGTCACAACTCGACGCAATGATGCCGACGCGCGGTCGAAGCTGCACTTCCTTAATCCTGTTCCTATACGAGAGGTCCACGACCGGTGGATCAACAAATACACCGAACCATGGGCCGCTGCCATGGTTGATCTGAAGAAAGAGTTGGAAGCACCATGTCCAAGCCCCGCCACGTCTTCGAGACCTACATCAAAGCCACCGCAGATCAAATCTGGGAAGCGCTAGTCAACCCGGACTTTACTAAACGGTACTTTTTTCAGACAGCAATCAACTGTGGTTGGGAACCTCAAGCTTCGTATACATACGACTTGCCTGACGGCACTCCGGCGATGAAAGGCGTGGTGCTCGACTCGGTACGGCCACAGCGTTTGGTGATGAGTTTTCAGATGCTGTTTACCCCGGCCTTGGCAGCCGAACCTCCCTCGAAGATCACGTGGGAAATCACCCCGGTTGGCGACGTCTGCAGGCTGACCTGCATCCATTCAGACTTGGCACTGTCGCCGATCACGTGGGCAGCAACGGCCAGTGGTTGGAATGTGGTGCTGCAGAGCATGAAGACGCTGATCGAAACGGGTGAAGACATCGGTGATATTCCCGACGATGAACGGTCTCCGTTCTCACCGCACCGACCCGCGTTGCTTGAGTGGCATCGAACGCTTGGTATCGAGGCGAACAACATGGTGCATCAGTTGCTCGACAAGCCCTCACGGTCGGATGACGAGACGTTTCAAATGATTCATGTTGCTCATGCCGCTGCGCACCATTGGCGGATTGCCGGTACGATTGAGAACTGGGCAAGAGCGGAATACATGTGCAGCAGGGCCTATGCGTTTTCCGGTCGATCCGAAGCCGCACTGGTTCACGCAACTCGGTGCAAGGCATATGTCGATGAAGCTCAGTTGCAAGATTGGGACCTTGCCTACGCACACGAAGCGCTTGCTCGAGCACTTGCATGTGGCGGCGACCTTGAGCGCGCTCAAGTCGAGCGAGCACTAGCGTCGGCAGTCTTCGTCGCTGACCCTGAGGACAAGGCCCTCGTCGACGCTGACATTGCGTCTGGCCCATGGTTCGGCGTAGCGTGATGCGTTGGCAACCAGTCGGCGGTTAGTAGTCGTGCGTTTCGATCGTGGTCTCGGCGAGCGCTTCCATGAGCGGCAGATGGCTGGGTATGGAAATGTCCAACCAGCCATTGCCGCTATCGCCGCGCAAGAAGAGCCCGAGTGCCTCATCGGACGCGATTTTCATGAAGAAGTCGGAACCTTCCTTGGGGCCAATGTCGGGCTGCCCAAACAATCGGTGGTCTGGCCACGCTGACTTCATGTGATTGGCCAACGCAATGGCAGCCGCTGAGCCAACAGTCTCGTTTACTTCTTCCCATGGAAGCAGTGTGAGCTGTGGTCGCATGGCGACTGCCATCGACGGGAACTGATGGTTCTCGGGCAGCCCCGAAGCAAACTCGACTCGTTCGAGAGGCTGATCGCGGTGGTAGTCAACATTGACGGCGAACTCATCATCTGTATACGTACCAGTGTCATTCAGCTGAACCCACACCACAAACCAGCCGTCGCTCGGGAGCTCTGGATCATCGAGAACTGCCCGTAACTCGTCGCAGCGAAGCTGCGCCAAAAAACTGTAGAGCCGTCCGTCATAGGTGACCCACGACGAATCAACCTGCGCTCGATGAATAGGAAGGTCTGGAACGCCACCAAATCGACTGGCACCCATCGGCAATTCATCTTGTTCCACGGGTCGAAGTCGGAACCCAATGCATCGATCTACCAGTGACTCCACCGTTGCTGCGTCAACCCCGAGTAACACCACAGCCCTCGACAACTGCGCTTTGAGATCGTCGTAGGTTGGGGGCGTCATCTCAAACTGTTGTGATTCAAGCACTGTCACTTGGTCGACACTCCAACGGTCAGTAACGTCGAGTAGCGGAAAGACTCCTCCGGGAACTTCAATCTCGATGAGCGAATCGTTGACAATGTCATAGTCGAAGCCCCTCCCGATCACTCCAAACTCGTCGGAGGTTCCTATGATGAGATGATCGTTGTGAGTCCAGGTGACGGCAGCGCAGTTTCCCGGGACGGGCTGTTGGACAACCAGCTCTTCGCTGACAATAAGCACGCCTAGAGACCGTTGCACGATTGCCACGCGCGCAAGAGCGTCGTCGTAAATGGGTGTTATGCCCTCGGGCACAATGTCGAGTTCGGCTTCCCAATACTTGCCAGTGATGAGATTGGTAACGATCAACGTCTGATCTGCCGCTGTTACCAACGATCGGCCAGCAATCAAGGCGACAGGATGTCCGGCCACTTCATACTCTTGGCGAGCCCCGGTCCAGCTGGTGGCGAAGTAACCCTCCCGCTCCGACCATGCCAGGATCTCGCCGGTGCTCAACTGTCCTTGGACGACGCCATCAATTGTCTGTGATTGGATCACCTCGCCAACTTGATTCGTCAGCTCAATATCGACATCTATGAGTTCCCCGGCAGCGCTGTCGCGTATGACCAAAACATGTCGGGGGTCAAACCCTGGGAGCACCGGCCATGGCGTACCCAGTTGTATTGCGGCGTCGTAGGCTCCGTTGGCGATGAGTAGGTCTCCAACCACGACAAAACCGTCCCGGGTAAGGGCAGATGTAGTTGGCCCCGAATAGGCGATTCGCAATGGCATTGCATCGTTGTGTTGTTCGCTGGTGAGTGCGAACGGAGTAAGCAGCCCGGTGCTGAGGAAAAATGCCATGCATCATGCTACCGGCGAACGCTGATGCATCGGCAGGGGAGCGCTTCTAGGATTGTTCTATGTACAAAAATCTCAGCCTGCAATCGCTCGGCCACGAGGTTGCCTTCGATGCGGGATGCGAACTTGCCAGCCAGCACTCGTTTACGGGTATCGAGTTGGACATGTCGTTCTTGCGGTCGTTCGGATCAGTTGATCGGGCCCACACCTGGTTTGCTGCAACGGGCCTCCAACCCGGTGGCTATCAACTACGTGGTTTGTGGCGAGCCGATCAGTCAGATCAAGCGTGTGTCGATAGCCTGGCCGACGTGGTGCAAGATGCGCAGCTAGCGGCCGCACTTGGGTCCAAGCGTTGCTACACCACGATCCCACCGCGCCATGAATCGATGGACTTCTATCAACACTTCGATGTCGTTGTCCCCCGTCTCACTCGCATTGCTGAAGTACTTACTACCTACCAAGTCATGCTGGGCTTCGAGTTTGTCAGTGCCGCGTTTGAACGTCCGGCAAGCGACAAGGATTTTGTTCACAGTCTTGATGGGGCCCGGACGTTTGCCGCCGCAATTGGTATGCGTTCCATGAATACCGGAGTGGTCTTAAACAGCATTGACTGGTGTGGGCCGGATGTAGCGTTGAATGCGATCAGACACCTCGAT
>JANMEI010000044.1:0-11306 GCA_031376865.1 Acidimicrobiia bacterium
CTCGAGGTCCGCCAGCTAAAGCTTGGCAATCCGGGCGAACTTCGCGACCTTTTCAGCAAAGCTGGTCTCGTCGAGAGTGCCGAATCCACATTGTCGGTCGCAAGCATGTACGAGTCGTTTGAAGAGCTGTGGAATGGATTCCTTACCGGCATCGGACCGGCAGGCGCGTACTGCATAGCTCTCGGACCTGAACATCGAGAAGCTATTCGGGCCCAGCTTTTCAACCTGCTTGGATCACCAGATGGTCCGTTCGTACTCGGGGCAGTTGCACGCGCAGCTTGTGGCCGAGTCCCAACGTAACCACCAGCGGCTACGAAGCGAACTCTTCCGTATCGATAGTGCGCTGAGCGGCCTCGGGGTAGCGAGCGCCAGCGACCGTATGACGGTTAACAAGCGCGCCTACCTGTTGCTGTAGTTCCGTGGAAGGTCGCCAGTCATACCGAGCGATGTTTTCGGCGAGGTGGTCAACGTTGGCGGTTCCCGGGATCGTGACAATGTGATCTGCTTGGGCTAATACCCAACCAAGTGACAGTTGCGCTGGCGTTACCTCGGCGGCCGCGGCCAGTTCATTGAACGAGTCGATCATCGACAGGTTCGACGCCCAGTTGTCACCAACAAAGCGCGGCCAGGTGCGCCGTAGATCGGTGTCGGGAAGCAGCTGCGGATCGCGTAGTCCATTTGCCAGAGCTCCTCGGCAGACAGGCGAGAACGCAACAAAGGTGACCCCTAGTTGGTTACACGCTTCCAGTACTGCGATCTCGGGGTTGCGGGTGGTTAACGAGTACTCCGTTTGCATTGCCGCTATTGGGTGAACGGCCACAGCCTTACGAAGCGTTTCAGCTGACATCTCAGATAGGCCAATGCTGCGGATCTTTCCGGCTTCAACCAATTCAGCGAGGGCGCCGACCGACTCTTCGATTGGTGTGTTGAAGTCTCGCCGATGCAGATAATAAAGATCTATATGATCTGTTTGAAGTTTGAGTAGGCTCTCGTCGCATGCTGCCTTGATGACTTCTGGTCGGCAGTCGATCCGTCGCTTCTCGCCGTCAACGAAGATTCCCGTTTTGGATGCCAGAAAGAACTCGTCTCGGCGCCCCTTGAGCGTGTTACCGATTAACTCTTCGTTGGCCCCAGTCCCGTAGATTCGGGCCGTGTCCAAATGGTTGTACCCAAGATCCAGCGCACGATGCAGCAACTTGGCGCCATCTTCAGGTGACGGCGGTGTGCCGTACGCCCAACTGAGGGACATGCAGCCAAGCCCGATCGGGTTAACGGGTCGATTGTTGATGGTACGAAAGCCAGTTTCAGCGGAAGTCATTGACCTCAGCGTACGTGCTGATGGTGCGGAATGCGCACCGTGACCAAGGCGCCGCCAGCAGAACTTTCTCCAAACTCAACCGTGCCGCAGTGTTCAGCAACGACATCGGCCACGATTGCCAGTCCAAGCCCTGATCCTGGGGTGTTTCGAGTATCGGTTGCACGCCAAAAACGATCAAACACCTGGGCGCGTTGGTCGGGTTCAACGCCCGGTCCTGCGTCAGCGACCTGTAGCTCGCCATCTCGAAGCGTGACCGATACAACCTCATGCGGCGGACTCCATTTGATGGCATTGTCCAAGATATTGATGATTGCTCGTTCAAGCCGATCGCGGTCGCCCAAAACGGAAAACGGTTGCAAGTCTGCGTTGACCCTTATTACCCCTCCACGTCGTTGAGCGCGCGCTACCGCTTGATTGGCGATCTCGCTCAGGTCAAGCGGTTCAAAAGCCCTCGGCTTTCCGAGGTGATCCTCGGCCAACAAACCCAGATCATCCACCAGGGTTCGAAGCTCCCGAAATTGATCTAAAAGCGCGCGTACAATGTCGGCTCGAACAGCGGGGTCAAGTTGATCTGCGCGGGCCAAGATATCCAAGTTCGTTTGCATGCTTGTCAGTGGTGTGCGGAGTTCATGCGCAGCATCATCAATCATGCGCTGTTGCGTGGCTCGTGAGTCGCGTAGTGATTCCAACATGGTGTTGACCCCGGCACTGAGCTGAGCGATGTCGGTCGGACCGTTCAGCGGGGCGGTGAACGGCGAATCGCCATCCGTACTAATGGCCTGAACCATCAGATGAAGCGAATCCAACGGGCGTGTCTCTCGGCGTACCGCGAAGAACGCAACGATGGCAGACAGCGATGTCCCTGCTAGTGCAAGAAGTGAAAAGCCGACAGCGAGGTTTCCCAATTGGGCACGAGCCGCCTCGACGTTGCGTCCCACCACGATCGCCAATCCTGCGCCACCGCTCGATCGATCAAATCGGGCGAGCCGTCCTCCGGTTTCCAGCGGCGCACTGACTCCAGCGGAATAGAACCGAAACGGTTTGCCATCCACCTCACGGTTTGAAAACAGTTTGTCTTGCTTTCCGGATGCGACGGTTCCATCTGTCGTGTTCACACTCGATGCGCCAGTCGTAGTCGAACGAAGCACCCGCCCATCGCCGTTGACGAGTGCGATGGGTGCAGTGTCAACATCACGAATGATCCCAATACCGGTTCCCTTGGATTCCAACCGGTGCGCAAACCGTGAGTGATCTCTGACCAAGGACGAATCAATCTCGTTGACGATGCTGCTCCGAGCAAGTGCGTAACCGAACAACGAAACAGCAATAGCTGCAAGTGCGGTGGTTGCCGCAGAAACGATTGCTAGTCGGCTTCGAAGTGTAAGACTCATCAGTGTGGAAACTCAGTGTGGAAAATCAGTGCGGGCCACATAGCCAACGCCACGAACGGTGTGAATCAATCGCGGTTGGCCGTTGGCTTCCATCTTTCGACGAAGCGTTCCGACAAACACATCCAACGAGTTTGCGGAGACGTCGCTGGCAGGACCCCAAACGCCTTCGCAAATCCGGTCGCGATGCACTACTTCATCGGCTTTCATCACGAGTAGCTCAACAAGGTCGTACTCTCGCGGCGTCAGATGAAGTGTTTGTCCGTTTCGATCTACTCGTCGGGAGCGTACGTCAACCGTGAGGTCACCCAGGTGGTGGATCCCTGCCACTTTGCCGTTGGCTCGTCGAAGGAGCGACCGTAGGCGGGCATAGAGAACGTCTAGGTCAAATGGTTTTGCGAGATAGTCGTCGGCTCCAGAGTCGAGGCCAACGACTTGATCAATCATTCGATTCTTCGCCGTCAACATCAAGACGGGAACGTTGTCACCTCGGTTGCGCAGCCTGCGACACGTCGCAAGCCCGTCCAACTTCGGCATGTTGACATCGAGGATCACCACATCGAAGTGTTCGCTGTGCAGCATCTCCAATGCAGCTTCACCGCCTTCGGCGCAGGCCACGTCGTAGGACTCAAGTTCGAGGGCACGACGTAATGACAGCCGGACTTCGGGTTCGTCATCAACGACTAACACTCGTCCGGCGGTCATTGAGTCCATGGCTTATGGGCAACGAGCGGCGAATGCCACCTGGTTTGTTTGGATCTTTGCGATTCGAGCGGTAACCCTGGCGATGCGGCCATCGATTCGCGCAACCTGGGCCGTTCGACCTGCCGCAGCGGCGGCGGCCCGGCGAAGTTGCAGCCCAGCAAGGTCAGCCTGAGCTGCTTGGAGCCGTAGTGCTTGAGCCTGCTTATGTTCAGCGGCGCCGACGCACTTCACCGGATTCACGGTGGTGGGTGCGGTTTGCGCCTGAGCGGTGGCAGCCCCACCCACAATGGTGGCAGCGGAGAGGGCCAGGGTGACCAGAAGTTTTCTCATCATGATTGTTCCTTGTGAAGCGTGCGATCGGTGTTGATCTGAGACGATCGTGAAGCTCCGATGTCAGGAGACCATGACCACGTGACGAAGGTGTGATGGAAATCTGATGAACTTCTTCAGATAACAAGGAGAACAATGAGACTTTCTGATCATCGAGTTGGCCCGTTTATGGTTACCGAGCACTCATGGGATATCCCGGTCGACCACGTTGAGCCCACCGAAACCATCTCCGTGTTTGCTCGTGAGGTTGTTCGTTCCGATTTCGCTCGGGCCCTCGATTTGCCCTGGTTGGTGTTCCTCCAGGGTGGTCCAGGTTTTGAAGCCACTCGGCCAATGGGCGGATTCGGATGGGTGGCGCGTGCCGCCGAGAACTATCGAGTGCTGTTGCTCGACCAGCGAGGCACGGGTCGATCTACTTCGGTTGATGCGGAATCAGTTGTAGCGCTGGGGGACGCGCGTGCACAAGCAAGCTACCTTCGCCACTTCCGGGCCGATGCCATCGTGCGCGACTGCGAGTTCATTCGCAAGTCGATGGGGATCGATCACTGGAGCGTCCTTGGACAGAGCTTTGGCGGATTTTGTCTGCTGCACTATCTCTCTGCGTTCCCCGAGTCGCTTCGAGAAGGTTTTTTCACTGGCGGCGTCCCAGCTATTGGGCGAACCCCTGACGAGATCTACCGAGCAACGTATCGACGAATGCTGGAACGTAATGAGCGCTACTACCAGAGGTATCCGCAGGACATCGAACGGATTCGTTCGATCTTGGAACAACTCGAAGCGAGCGATGTGCGGCTTCCCTCGGGTGATCGCCTGACGCCTCGCCGGTATCGAACGCTTGGTCATGCACTCGGGATGAGCACGGGTGCTGAGGAAGTGCATTACCTGGTTGAGCGTGGGCTGGATTTTTGGGCGAAGCGGGGGATCGAAAACGCTCAGAAGTGGGATACCAACCCGATTTATCACGTGCTGCACGAGTCCAGTTATGCCGATGGGCATCCAACCCGTTGGTCAGCCGATCGTTTGCGCGCAGAGTTTCCCGAGTTTGACTCAATGGATGTTCCCTATCTGACTGGTGAGCATGTGTATCGATGGCAGCTCGAAGACTGGCAGCGGCTCAGCCCGTTGGCTGAAGTCGCAGAGATGCTGGCCGAGGAACCGTGGCCAACGCTCTATGACCCGATTGTTCTCGCCCAGAACAACGTGCCGTGTGCCGCTGCTGTGTACACAGACGATCCGTATGTCGAGCTGCAGTTTGCCGAAGAAACTGCCAGTCACGTGCCAGGGTTGCAGCTTTGGCTGACCGATGAACACGATCACGATGCGCTACGCGTGGTTGGCGCGCCGATTCTTGACCGACTGTTTTCGATGGTCGGCGAGCAGTCTGCTTGATTTGAATCTGTTGCTCGCCCCGACTAACCATGAGCGCATGAGTTCATCGAACATCTCTGTGACCGACGCGTTGGTCGGTCGTACCTCGATCCGTGCATTTCTTGACACCCCGGTTGGCGAGCCCGAGCTTCGATCCATCTTGGAAGCTGCCCGGTGGTCGCCGTCGGGAGGAAATTTGCAACCGTGGCACGTCTATGCCCTGAGCGGCGCTTCGATGGCCGAGTTCAAAGCAGCGGTGCAAGCCGCATCGGCAGAGAACCCGATCGGCGAACCAACTGAATTCGATATGTACCCGCGCGAGTTGAAAGACCCCTATCGTGCTCGTCGATTCAAGTGCGGCGAAGACCTCTACGCCACGATCGGCATTCCACGAGAAGACAAGGGCGCTCGCCTGCAGCAACTCTCGAAGAATTATGACTTCTTCGGTGCACCCGCAGCCTTGTTCTTCGCGATCGACCGCGCCATGGGGCCCGGTCAGTGGGCCCACCTGGGCATGTTCATGCAATCAATAGCACTCGTCACGTACGAACAGGGCCTTGCATCGTGCATGCAAGAGTTCTGGATGCTTCGTCATGGGCTCGTTCGTTCGTTCTTTGGCATCCCTGACGAGCAACAGGTGTACTGCGGCATGGCCATTGGCTACGCCAACGCAGACCATCCCATCAACACGTTGCGAACCGATCGCGCCGAAGTCGACGAGTTCACCACCTTTGCGTCGTAGGTCGGGCTCGCTTGGGCCTGATGTAGCCGGGGCGCCACTAGGTTATTCACATGGCTGTGACGGATGTACGCGACTTGCTGCGGGAGCGCGCCCTGGTGGCCGATGGGGGTATGGGTACGTCGTTGAACGCCAGTGGCATTGGCTTTGAACGAAGTTTCGAAGGTCTCAACCTCACGCATCCCGATGCAATTGGGGAAGTGCACCGTTCGTTTGTTGCTGCGGGCGCAGACCTGTTGGAAACCAACACGTTCTCTGCCACCCCGACGCACCTCGATCGTTGGGGGTTGGCCGACCGATGCCATGACATCAATGTGGCCGCTGTCAAGATTGCACGCGATGCTGCAACCAGTGCCCCTCGGCAGGTGTTTGTTGCAGGATCGGTTGGCCCAGCGGGGCAACGCCTGTCTCCACTCGGTCCGCTCAGCATCGATGAAGCGGCAGACGCATTTCGCACGCAAATCACTGCACTAGCCGAGGCCGGTGTTGATCTGCTGGTCTTCGAAACGTTTGCCGATCTTACCGAGTTGGAGCTTGCCCTCTCGGTTGCAAAGACAGTCTGCACGCTTCCAATTGTTGCGTCGATGAGCTTTACTCGCGATGTACGCACCACCGACCATGTTGTTCCCGAGGTTGCCTTTGCCCGACTGCGTGCCGCCGGGGTTGACGTCATCGGCGCCAACTGCTCGACCGGTCCTCGTGGCGTTTACGAAGTGGTGTCGCGATATGAAGGGGCGCGGGGAACCGGTAACGATGCTCCCGTATTCGCGGCCATGCCCAACGCCGGATACCCCGAGAGTCGGGGCGAGCGGCTGTACTTCCCGGCGCCTCCTGATTATTTCGCCGAGTACGCCCGCCAGTTCTTGGCCGTAGGTGCGCGTATCGTCGGTGGTTGCTGCGGAACAACCCCAGAGCACATCAGCGGAGTTCGCCATGCACTCGACGAGGTTGCCACCAGTCCACTGCGTTCCATTCGCCGTGTGGCCGCTGCACCAGTCGCCGCCGCTGTAGCTGCGACTGACGTGTCGCATGTCGAGCAACGCCCAACCGCACTACAAGCAGCGTTGGTCGCTGGTCAGTTTGTGACGACCGTTGAGCTTGAACCACCGCGCAGCCACGACACGACCGATATCGAAGCACGGGCACGTTTGTTGCGCGACGCAGGTGTCACCACGCTGAACATTTCCGACACACCAATGGCTCGGATGCGAATGACTGGCCTTGCTGCAGCGGTGCGGGTCGCTCAAGCCTCGGGGTTAGAACCCGTGTTGCACTTCCCCGTCCGCGGTCGCAATCTGCTCCGAGTGCAGGGCGATTTGCTGGGTGCCCACGCGCTCGACGTGCGCACCTTGTTTGTGACGATGGGCGACCTGGCCAGCATCGGTGACTACCCGCAGGCTTTCGATCATCACGACATTGTCCCAACCGGGTTGGTGCAACTCATCAAGTCTCAGTTCAACAACGGTGTCGATTCGGCTGGAGTATCGATTGGATCGCACTGCTCGTTTGTGGTGGGAGTGGCCGCCAACCTGACTCCGACCGACTTTGCTGCAGAAGCCAAACTGTTACGTCGCAAGATCAGTTTTGGTGCTGACTATGCATTGACGCAGCCAGTATTTGATCCGGCACGAGCTGCTGCATTCCTGCAGTTCTATACAGATACATACGGTCCGATGACCCTCCCGCTGCTGGTTGGCATCTTGCCGCTCGCTACGGTTCGCCACGCCATCTTTTTGAAAAACGAAGTTCCTGGCATGAGTGTGCCTGACGAGCTCGTCAAACGAATGGACGGTGCGGGCGATGATGGCCGCCGTGAGGGCCGCCGGATCGCATTAGAGATGTTGGAACAGGTGCGGCCGTTGGTTCAGGGTGCGTACTTTATTCCGGCGTTTCGCCGTTACGACGTCATTGCCGACCTGGTGGCAGCGGTTAACCAGGTTTAGCCCCGGTTAGCTTTTTAACGTCGGAAACTGGTCGTCGCGCCATTCCCCTGGCGACGAGGTTCCGGCTTCAGCCAGTTCATGTTCTCGTTGGCGCAACTCCACCCGGCGAATCTTGCCCGAGATGGTTTTGGGAAGTTCAAAAAACTCGATGCGTCGAACCCGTTGAAACGGGGCCAATTTCTCACGAGCGAACTTCAAGATATCGAACGCAAGTTGTTCACTTGGTTCATGCCCTGGTGCCAGTGCTAAGTACGCTTTGGGTACCGCTAACCGAACGGGATCGGGGGCGGGGACGACCGCTGCTTCAGCAACCGCAGGATGCTCGATCAGAACTGATTCCAATTCGAACGGACTGATCTTGTAGTCACTGGCCTTGAAGACATCATCGCTTCGCCCCACATAGGTGAGGTAGCCGTCGATGTCTCGGGTGGCAACATCGCCGGTGTGGTAAAAACCGCCAGCTTTCGCTTCGGCGTCGCGGTCGGGGTCTCCCAGATATCCCGTCATCAGAGAGAGGGGATTAGCCGACAGATCCAAACAGATTTCGCCTTCGCCCTCGGAATCGACGACTGCTTGGGACACCACATCGAGCAACACCACAGGCATGCCGGGCAATGGGCGTCCCATTGATCCTGGCTTGACCAACTCGCCCGCCGCATTGCCGACTTGTGCACTGGTTTCGGTTTGCCCGAACCCGTCGCGGATCACCAAACCCCAGTGCTTGCGCACTTGTTCGATCACCTCAGGGTTCAGTGGCTCGCCGGCGCCAACGACTTCACGCAGCGAACCTGGACCACCGGATAAGTCTGCGTTGATCAGCATTCGCCACACCGTCGGCGGAGCACAGAACGACGTGACCTGGTGGCTGCGAATCTGTTCGAGCAGCGCTGGCGCGTCGAAGCGTGCGTAGTTGTACACAAACACCGTTGCTTCAGCAATCCATGGCGCAAAAAAACACGACCACGCGTGTTTGGCCCAACCGGGCGACGAGATGTTGAGATGCACGTCGCCTGGCTGCAGTCCGAGCCAATACATCGTCGACAGATGTCCAACGGGATAGGACACCTGCGTGTGTTCGACCAGCTTGGGCTTCGAGGTAGTTCCGGAGGTGAAGTACAGCAATAGCGGATCGGTAGGGGCTGTACCTGGGTGCGGCATCGGTCCCGTTTGCGCTTCCATCGACTCGTCGAAGTTGTTCCACCCGCTGGCTTCGCCAATCGATACGCGCACATAGGTTCCCCCAATGTCGGCAAACTTGTGCGTGTCGACTGCATTGCAGACGACGGCTCGCGCATTGCCACGGCTCATACGATCGGCCAGGTCCGCAGGCCCAATCGCAGTGGTGGTCGGCATCACCACGGCACCCAGCTTCATGATGGCCAGCATGGTTTCCCACAATTCGATTTGGTTGCCTAACATCACGATGATTGCATCACCTTTGGTGACACCCAACGTTGACAGCCACCCCGCTACCTGATCGGACCGGTCGACCATTTCGGCGTAGGACCGTTGGGCGCTAGAACCATCCTCTTCCACCAAAATGAGCGCGGGTCGCTGGTTGCCTCGACCGATCGCGTCGAACCAGTCGATGGCCCAATTGAACTGCGCACCCAGGTCGGGCCAGTGAAACTGTTTGACGGCCTCAAGCTGTTGGCCCCGTAGCGCAAACAAGTGGTCACGCGAAGCCCTGAACGTCTCGGTTGAAGAGGTGGTTGCTGTCATGGCATGTACTCCCGGTTGCGTAATTGGGCTGCGTCGGCAATCATCGCGCAATGAAACAACTCACGGGCCTTGATGCCAGTTTCCTCTATATGGAGACCCCGACCACGTTCGGGCACGTGAACGGGCTTGCGTTTTATACCAGGCCGACTCCTGAGTTTGATCCCTACGAAGAGGTGTACCGCCGATTCGATGCAATGGTTGGTCGTCTGGAACCGCTGCGACGTCGGTTGGTCTCGGTGCCGTTTGGACTCGATCATCCGTACTGGATAGACGACCCAGACTTTGATTTGGATTACCACGTTCGCCACATCGGGCTGGCACCCCCTGGAGCGGCAGATCAGCTAGCCGATCAGGTGTCGCGAATAGTTGGCCGAGCTATGGATCGTTCTCGACCGTTGTGGGAGGTGTACGTCATTGAAGGTTTGGCAGATGGTCGATGGGCCATGTTGACCAAGTTCCATCACGCCACAGTTGATGGGGCAGCAGGCGTGATCATGCTCAACTTGATCACGGACCCCACCGCAGATGGCCGCCCAGACTTGCAACCGGTTGAGTGGGAAGGCGAACAACCGCCAACAGCCCAAGACATGCTTGGACGCACTGCGCGATCGTTGGTAACAAATCCACTGAGCGGCGTACGTCTACAACTTCGACTGGCGCAGCAAATTGCCGAGGCAGCAGGGTTTTCCAACGTTGGTGATGTCGCATCACGAGTGAGGAAGAAGATTCCGCTCATTGGCAAAGACAGCGACGATGCAACCGAAGGGGAGAAGCGGGTGAAGTTGCCGTTGACCCAAGCACCGGCGACACCGTGGAATCGGTCGATTACTTCGCATCGACGCTTTGCGATGCGGGGTACGTCGTTGGAGAACATCAAGGCGTTGCGTGTCGCCACAGGTGCAACGGTAAACGACATTGTGATGGCTGTGTGTGCGGGTGCTCTGCGTACGTATCTTCTTCGTCACGACGCGCTTCCAACTGAACCACTGCGGGCGATGGTGCCGGTGTCTATTCGAACCGGCAACGAGACCGATCCGTGGACCAACCGAGTTTCGGCCATCGTGGCTGAACTCCCCACCAACCTGGCCGATCCGTTAGAACGGCTCGCTCGATGTCGCGAAGCGATGAGCGAAGCAAAAGGACAACTTGATTTGATCCCAGCCGACACGTTGGTGCAAGGCGCCCAAACGGCATTGCCAGTGGTGGCAACAGCAGCGATGCGTCTAGCGACTCGCTTGCGTCTTGCCGATCGGGTCAACCTGCCGTTCAACCTGGTGATCTCCAACGTGCCGGGCCCGCGCGAGCCGCTCTACTTTGCTGGCGCCAAATTGGAGAACTACATACCGGTGTCCATCGTGACCGAGGGCATGGGGCTCAACATCACGGTTCATAGCTATGTTGATCGAATCGACTTTGGGCTGGTGGCATCGCGAGAGTTGGTGCCCGACCTGTGGGACCTAGTCGACCTGCACATTGACGAGATCGGTGTGCTCTTCGATGCGCTCGGTATCGATTGGGCTGTGCCGCAGCCCGCCGCGTTCCTGCGTAAGGGCAACAAGTACGTCGAGGCAACCCAAAAGAAGGCTCCTGTCGAAGCGAAGGTCTCAAGAAAGAAGAAGGCACCGACAAAAGCGAAGGCTGCAGTAAAAGCTAAGTCTGCCGTAAAAGCTAAGGCTGCCGTAAAAGCTAAGACTCCGACGAAAAAGAAGCCACCCGCGAAAAAGGCGGTGCGGGGTTGACGACTCAGATTAACCAGTCCGGATTCACCGCGGTTCGCTTCGAACGCCACGGGT